>CAZMRA010000001.1:0-4690 GCA_964568485.1 uncultured Caldilineaceae bacterium
TGAAGCTGTCCGTTCCGAAGAAATCACTATCAGGCACATAGCTCAAGTTTGGCGGTGTGCCCAACAGCAAGCCGTGTGCTGGCGTGCCTACGGTGTATTGCAGCGGGTCTTCATCGGCCGCGCTGAGCGTCACCGAGATTGGCACACCTTGCAGGGTTAGCAACGTTTGGTCTTGAACCGTGGGGGCCAGATTATCGACTTGCCAGCTATAACGGTCGGCTGTTCCATATTCATTAGCGGCGTTACGCCCCCGCACCTGGAAGGAATGGTTGCCATCCGTTAATTCGCTATAACTGACGGAGCTGCTGCAATCAACATAAGGCCCACCGTCAAGCGCACACTCAAAGCCAACCACATCCGCACTACCGGTAAAGGTAAACCGGGCCGACCGGGCTGTCGTGGGGTTGGTTGGTTTCTCCTGAATCGTCGCATCGATCTCACTTGCCGACACCGTCCAAGTGTGGCTGGCCGGGCTGAGATCCACATAGCCAGTGGAGTCGATCGCTCGTACGTCGAATTGATGCGACCCCTTGCTGAGATCTTCGAGTGGCCAGGGGCTGCTACATGGTTGATAGCCACCACCGTCGATGCGACATTCAAAGGCCACCACTTCGGGGGTACCGGTTGGCGAGCCAGAGGTACCTGTAAAGACCAGCGTCGCAGTATTGAGCGGGGTTGGGTTCGTCGGTCCAGACAAAATCTCTGTATTCGGTGCATCCAGATGGGTCAGATTGGTGGTGATCAGTTGCTGGATCTGCGTGATGCGGCCTGCGCGGTCGATAGCCCGCACGGTGATGTCGAGCACGCGCCCTTCGGGATCTTGAATGGGCAGGGCGGTCTGCCAGACGCCATTGCCAAAGGTCACGTCCATAAAGGGGTTATTGCCCTCACGGATCTGCACCGCGGCTAGGCCGATGGTGTCGTAGACTGTGCCGTTGAAGCGTAAGACACCGCTTTCCAGTTGCCACGTGTCTGCTGCCGTCAGTGGCGCATTGTCAATCGTCAGCGAAGGCGGCTGCGTGTCCAGCGTGAATTGGACCACGTAGAGACTGGTCTGAACGACATTGCTCCAGTCGGTGGCTCGCGCTGCCAAAGTATGCACACCTTCGGTGCTAATTGGCACGGTGACTGTACGCAGTGTCCGAGTGACAGTTTCGCTCTGCGCAAAGTTTAGAGTGTTAGCCGGATTGCCATCGAGCAGCAACTCGACCTTTTGTAACGATTGCCCTGCTTCGGCGGCTACGGTGACAGTAACGACCCCGTTTGAAGCCACATAGCTGTGCGCATCTGGTGACACAACCACCGCCAAAGGTGCTCCCGGTGGGTTAGAAGCTCCTGGGCTTGGCGGCACGCCGGCGGTGCTAGTCTCCGAGCAATTGCCATACACATCGCAGCTGCTGACGGTAACCGTGGGCATGGTGCTCGCTGACCACTGGGTGTAAATGTTGCTCAACCCAGTCCGCAAGGTGAGATCAGGGAAGAGGTCTTGTAAGAGCGTATTATCGTCAAACGAGCGAATCGGTGGTTGATAGGCATTGGCTGGACACTCAAAACTCGTGTCATCGATGTGGCGATCCACCGTGGCGCAACCGATCTCAATCGCATAGAAGGTCTGTTGCGTAGCCGGGTTGACAAAGGTTACCCCCGTGTTGGTCGGCGTGATGATCACCCGCGGGGCTAAGGTGTCGATCACCCCGCGCCAGACATTGGCGCTGATCAGCTCGTTGCCGAGTTGATCGGTACCACGCAGGTCGATCTGGTAGAGATTTTCCAGCCCTGCCGGAATTTGGACACTCCAGGTGCTCTGCAGGACACCTGCGCCTTGTTGGGGCACTTGGGCCGGCAGCCAAGTGCGGTTGAGGGCACTATCAGCGGCGTCATTGCTGACCTCGCTCGGCAAGGTCGCGATCTCTTCTACCGAGGTAAAGGCGACTTCCAGATTCGCGATGCCTGCTTTGCCAGTCTCGGTGATCAGCCCGCTGATGATGATCGTGTCGGTGATCACTGAGCGGAGGGCGTCGTCCAGGCTGAGCGCTGCTGTCGGGCCGGTAATATCGAGATGCAGGGTTGCGGTGGTGACGCCTTCGACTGTTTGATTTCCAACCTGGTCCACTGCCCGCACGCTAACCGTATAGCTGCCAGTCGGGTCGGGCAGACTGCTGGCAAAGGTATAGTCGATGCTCCAGTTGTTCCCGGTCAACGTGACGGGTTGCCAACCATTCCCTTGGCCGCCTTGCCCCTGGCTTTGCAGCAACACTTCCACCGAATCGGCCAGGATGCCGCTGCCGCTGTCGCTCGCTGTGCCGCTCAGCGTCACAAACCATTGCTCGCTGGCATTGCGGGTTGGTTGGATTGGGGTCGCTGGCAGCGCGTTGATCGTCATCTGGGGCGGTGTGGCATCGGCATAAATGGTGATGCCTGCACCGGGTGTTTCCACATTACCAGCAATGTCGCGGGCTCGGGTTTGGATGGTGTACGCACCCTCGGTGACGGCCAAATTATAGGCCCACGAAGCTGCCCCATTCGTCGCCTGCCAGCCGCCATTGTTGATGTTGATATCCACTGCGGCCACGCCCGAGGTTTGATCTTCAGCGTTGCCACCGATGGTATGAATGGTATTGCCAGGCAGATATTGACCGTTGCTCAGCCCGGTAATGCTAGAAGTGGGGACGTCCGTCTCGATGGTAATGGTCATGCCGCTGCTGGCGGTAATTTTCCCGCCGCGCAGATCGGGCACACGCGCATTGATCTTGGTCCATTGATAGCCCCCCACCGACACCGCAATACAATACGCTTGCAAGGTACGGGCATAGAGCGCTTGGACGGTCTCGGGCGAGAGCACAGTCCGATAGAATTGCAATTGATCGATATCGGCAACCCCACCCCCAGCCATAGCGGTGGTACCCGCCGTACCGGGGAAGAATTGCGTTGGTGTTGTCATGACCGACTGACCATCGACATACAGTTGCAGAGTATTGCCGGTTGCATAGCGGGTTGCAACAATAAAATGCCAGCGGCCATCGTTCATGTTGTTGGGACCAATGAGATAGGTACCATAGACATAAAAACGCAAGCTGCCCTGGTTTGCTGGTTCCACCCCAACATAAGCAAGTCTGGAATTGCCATCGCCAATGCTGAAGAGGGTATCACTGCCATCCGAGCGATACCAGAAGGCAATACTAAAGCTGTCTTGCGTCCAGTTGACGGGATTGGCAAAGCTGATCTTGTCATCACTATCGCGGAAGGAGATGGCATAATCCGACGCATGGCCGACCGGTGAACCCCCAGCACTGAGGCCATTTTGATCGACCGCGCCGGGGACGCCAGCAACCGGACAAGCCGCGCCGGAACAAGTGGCTTGGTTGGCGCTGAGTGAACTATCGACAAACGTAGTCGCCCCCGGGAACTCCTCGAAGCGCAGATCAAGCACTGGCAGTGCCGATGGCATTGGGCAGGCGAGCGGGAAATCACCATTATCCTGGATCTCCTGCATGGGGGTGATTTGCGCTGAGAGATCGGCGTTGAAGTGGAAAGAATTGCCACCAGCATTGATCAACCACCCATTTACTATCGGATTGTAGGCTGCCCGCGGTGTCGTCGCGCTATAGATGGGAACCGTCGTATTCGGCAGGAGACCTAACTGAGCTTCTGGCGGGATCGGCGTTAGATTGCTACCGCTTTGCCAGAGTACTCGTTTAACGTACCCGTTTGGCGCCGTGAAGAGCAGCAATGTGCGCCCGTTCACTGGGTCGTAGGTCAATGATGGCGTACCTTGCCAGCCGGCGATTGCCAAACCATTACCCCCACTGTCGTTTAGCTGCTGAAACGAGCCGCCAATCAATGAGCCGGTAGTGTCAATATCCCCCACATTGACGCGTTGATGGGCTGAGCTATCTTTGCGATTGTACTTCCACACCAAGCGATAGCGGTTGCCGATCCAAGCTAGATCCAAGCCGATTGAGTCGTAGGGAGCTGTATCTAAAACTGGGCGTACTGATTCGATCAGCTGATCTGATTTGTTGAGTAATTGTCCACTGGCGTTATAGCGCCGGTAGGAGAGGAAAGTGCGTTCTGTAATACTGGCCGGTGGCCCAGATTGAACCGTTGTTTCGACACTTTCAAAGACGATTAAGAAGTTTTCCCCATCACTGGCCACCACTGGTCGATAGGCCGAGGAGAGTACGAGGGGTGGGGCGGTTGTGGGGGTCGGCAAATTGTCGACGGTGAATGGACTACCAATGAGGGTGCCATCTGGTGTGAACAACCCCGCCTGCACTCCCCTTTGCAGAAAAATGCCGAATGGAAATATCTTATTCCAGACGGCCATACAGATATCACGACTGTTACAAGCCAGATCCGCTGGCGTGTCCAAACGATATTGAGCCGATGTAGATTCAGTCGTGTCCAGTGTAGTGACCGAACCTCCTGGCAATACGTTGAGCAATGCTTGTCCCTGGCCTTGTTCAAGTAGCTTATCGGAGGTCATGGTGGCAACTAGGTAGTTGTCGGCGCGTTCGCGGCTGGTGCCAAGCGGGGTCATGTGGCGGACGGTTTGCGCTGGGCTACCTAGCGATTGCAGATTGATTGGTTCCCAATTCAACGCAGCTTGGCCGCTGGGGGCCAAACGAGCACGCACGGTGCTGGTCAAGGCAATATCTTGAGCGAGCAAACCCGAATTGGCAGTCAGCAA
>CAZMRA010000001.1:4700-62615 GCA_964568485.1 uncultured Caldilineaceae bacterium
GGTGCCGGTGAAGCGCCAAAGTGCCCGGGTACAGTCACATCCAGAATGCTCGGAACCAATGGCGCGTGGGCCACCACCGTGGTCGTGTAATTGACGCTGCTCCCCGGTGCAACGAAGCGGCGGTCGGTGGCTGTGTAGATCGCAATCGGCGGCGTGTTGTAAACATTCGGGTGATAGGGGCGATTTTGGTTGTCGAGCCGTTCACTCGGTGTCGTTGATTGCGCCAATTGTTTCTCGGCCAAGTCGGTGATGCCATCGCCATCGGCGTCGGCTTGGGTCGGGTCGGACGAGACGCGCACCGTGAAGGGCGTGAGCGCGTTGATCTGCACATCCCAGCCGCCACTCCATGTGTTCAGCGGTGCACAAGTAGCTAGGTCGTGGTCACGATGCCACACCTCTTCTCCGTCCAACAATCCATCATTGTCGGTATCGGCCAGGGCTGGATCGGTCATATAGAAGGCTTCTTGACGGTCGGTCAAGCCATCGCCATCGCTGTCGCACTGAACGAGCGAATAGGCAAAGCCCGCCGCGCGGCGTTGAAGCTCGAAAGCATCGCTCAAGCCATCCCCATCTGTATCCCACCCGCGATTTGTCGGGTCATCATTCGGATCCGGCCCACCGAATGCCGCATTGCGCAGACCATCGCCATCGGCATCTGCCATACCCGGGAAAGCTTGATCCCACGCCAGACCCAGCCCGCGAGTCTTGCTAGCGAGCGTAATAAATTCGGCAAAGGTCGCCGGGAAAATGTCGTAGCGCATGGTATCGATCTGGCTCGACATATTGCCGCTCATGGTGCGTGTGTGGCAGATCGGCACCACAAAGAACAAGAAGGGGATGATCCAACACTCGTAAGCGGGTAAGGCATAACCAATGTTGAGATGGAAAGAGGCTGTGCGATTCAGACCGGCTGTCAGGTTGAATCCGCCTACGGGCGTCGGTGTTGTATTCGCATACCCGCCATACATCGGCGTGGCAGCATATTTGTGATCCTCTTTCACATTGAACCACTGCCCGCTCATCTGGTCGCGGCTGGCCGAAAGGGTTTGCGGCCCAGGCTGCGTGAGGCTGTAATTGACAGTGGATGAACGCAGATTATCTTTCGAGAAGAAATAGAGATAGAGATTGATGTAGATCCCGTTCGATGGGTCGGGGTTTTTGTGGACCACGTGGGTGGTGATGGGCATGGTGATCGAAAGCGCATTACCTTCCACAAACCCTTTTTCGGGATCCGCCAGTACTGTCTGTGGTGCACCGGGCGCAACGAGATCATTGCGATTGGTGTTGATCATCAAGTCATAATTGTAGAGGAAATAGGCAATGGCTTTGATCGCCGTCGTGCCGAGGGTGAAACAGGCACCCCCCAGACCTGGTACTGTCCGCAGATCATCCACGCCTAGTTCGCAGACAGCGGTGAGAATCGCATCGATCGCGGCGACGAGGCCCACCAAAATCAAGCCAATCACCGTAGCCGAGAGAATGGCCAGCACGATCAGATAGATGGTGGCGGCAATGGTTTCGGCCAGTGCTTTATTAAATTCCGGACTAAAGGCCGAAACTTTGTTGCTGACCATGCTGTAGATAAAGAAGCCCCAAACCAAGCCAATCACAATTACGGTGCCGATTACACTGGCATATTTGGAGGTACCCACCACTTCGGGTCGCGCGCTGTAGACCGATGCAGTCTGGCCCGCGGCCTTGAGCGAGGCGACCCAACTGCGCGCACTCAGCAACGGATCCAGCACCGCAAAGACCGTTTGCAGCGAAATAATGAAGGCGCGCAAGGCGATCTTGCCGCCCAAGTTACCTTCGCTAGCGTAATAACTGGCCGTCGCCAACCCGGCAATTGCCCCGGCTGCAGCAAGGGTGATCCCTGTCGCCGCAAGCCGATTGGTTTTGAAATTCTTGACCGTTAAAATCGCTCGCCCGCTGGCGCCACCACCCAAGCGGCGGACGGTAATGCCTAGCTGCTGGGTCACTGAAATTTTGTTGACATAGCGCGCCAAGATGGCGGCATTGCCCAAGGTGGTCATCAACGCCGCGCTGCCCGTGGCCGCGATGCGCACATTGTTGGCAAGCGACGTATCATTTTGCTGGCTGTAGCGGGCGGAGATCAGGTGATTGTCGAGCTGTACCGCTCGGTTGATGCCTTGACTGAGCGCTAGATCATAAAGCTGGGTGAGGAAGAGGCGGCCGCCCTCCACATCGGGATCAGCCGGATCACCCGGTTGGCTGACCGCGCCCGCGTAGCGTTGCGCCAGCTCATTCCAATAGAGCTCTGCATCGCAAGCCGCCCAACTGGCATTCGCATCGGCCTTGCAATAGTGTGTCCATTTAACGCCCACCATGGTGGTCATTGCGGCTTGTGTGCCGCTGCTTGGGTTCAGATCGACCGTCACACCACTGGCTGTGGCGTTAATATGACCATCACCACTGCGTGCCGAATCCAAGCTGACCGACCGAGCACGTTGCTCGTAGGCAAAGAGCAACGTCGGCTTGAGGGTGTTGTTGGCTGCCCACGCGGCGTTGAATTCCGTATTCAGCACTTTGACCGTTTCGGTCATAGCTGTGAAGATGGCGGCTTGGTCAAAGGTGGGATAGCTCTGGCTCGTCACCCGCAGGATGTTGGGAATAGCCCACCGCTCATCTTCGCTGACTCCACCATTGCTTGTGCGGTTAAAGCGGCGACTCAACTCGCTGATGGGGAAGTCGCGTTGATTGTTGCTGTCGTGGTCACTACCCGTGGTAAAGGTTTGGTCCAAGCCATAGGCTAGTGCGGCCAACGCACTACCTTCCCGCAGGAATGGACTATTATCTGGTAGCGTAGCCGTCGGGTCTTCGTAAACAATGGCTGTCGTCGCCCCATGTTGCTCGCTGACGCTCAAGCCAGTCAGATACCAATCATCGTAATAGGTTTGCACCACTTGGGGCACGTTGCGTATGTAGCCATCTGCGCCGCAACCATCCGTTCCAGCGCTGCAAGGGAGATCGTTGAGTACCTGCACGGCCCAAACCAAGCGGATCTCGTGGGGTGAAGGCCAGCTGCCGCTGGGTAGATAGCGCATGCGTCCAGAGAAGGCAACGCGTTCCCCGGTCTGTTCGTTGGTGACCACGCTCAGCGGGACATAAACCACTTGATAACTGTTGTTGGCGGTCAGCGGGTTGGCGCTGATGTTGTAAGCAGTTAAGTCTGCTTGAGGTGGCAAGTTGGTGGTTGTGTCATTGATGCGCAACTCCAACATCGGGATCAGCTTCATGTCGCCGGTTTCTTCGTTGGCCCCGGCGCTGCGACCACTGGCGCTAGCTAGATCGGCATAGGTGTAGCCATCGGTATCTTGTACCTGACCGAGCTGGTCACGTGGCCAATCCAACACGCTTAAGGCAAACCAGAGATTTTTCGGATCGGTGGGGCGCAATTGAAAATCGACAAAGGTGGGCTGGTTGGCCGTCAGGTTGTTGATCGTCAATTGAAACGGGTTTGTATGGCTAAAACCTGATCCCGCACTTTTGGTAAAAGGCGAAAGATCAATTGAATCGGGCACGCCATCGCCATCGTTGTCTTCATCAAAGAGATCGGGCACGCCATCGCCATCGGTATCATCAACCTGGCCATCACTATTGCCATCCCACTCGAGATCGTCGCTGATACCATCGTTGTTGCTATCTGCTTCGAGCGGATTGGTGTGCCACTGCTTGCCCCCGAACATAAAACCGGCCACTTCGACCGCATCAGAAATGCCATCTTCGTCGCTATCGGCAAACT
Organism: uncultured Caldilineaceae bacterium; assembly: GCA_964568485.1. Taxonomy (GTDB): domain Bacteria; phylum Chloroflexota; class Anaerolineae; order Caldilineales; family Caldilineaceae; genus CFX5. Next base: position 8,464 of record CAZMRA010000001.1, read on the forward strand.
CGGAGTCGGTGCCAATGCGCGCTTCCACAAAATCGCTCAACCCGTCATTATCGGTATCCACCCCAGAGTCGGTCAGTTGCAGATTGGGTGCTTGGGCGGCGGCAAGATTGGGGGACTGCAGATCGGCCAGCCCGATTCCGGCAGCTTGTAAGCTGGATTCGGCACTTTCTAGAGGATTGGCTTGCGGATTAAACTCGACTTGCCCAAGCCGATCGCTCAGCGCGTGCACTGAGTCGTAAACGGCCTCATCTTCTTCCCGACTGGCGGCTTTCGCCTGCTGAGTTGCCAAGAAGCTATCGATCTGCAAGGTAGTCAACACGGGGCTGATCACGAGGCTGAGAATGGTCGCCACAGCCAAGCTGGTTTGTACCAAACGACGCCGCCGCCAATAGAGGATGAGCGCGGCTAGCGCACACAGCATCATTCCACTGAGCACAAGGCCCACGGTTGGCAACCAGGGGGCTAGGTTCACATTACTCATGCTGAAGCCCGCAGACTGGTTCCCAGCGCCTGCCGTTTGGGCGCCGGTCTCCGCATTCGTTACCCCAAAACGCGAAAAATCGACAACAATCTGGGCGTTGACAAATTCGCCGCGCTGTTCGGGGAACACCAGCTCGAGGATTTGGCGGATCGGCAGACCATTCTTCCCAACCCACAACTCACCGGTGCCGGTCATGTCTCGATAGTACTCGGGTGTTTCCAGCCGAACGCCGGGCGGCAACTTCCCTTGGGCGCGCAAGGCGGCTTCCATCTGCTGGCGGACATAAGCGGCAAAGGTCGGCCCATCAATGGTGAAGCTGTAGCGTGTAAACGGAATTCCCCCGCGCACTTCCGGCGGATTTTCCGAAACCGTACGCACGGCGGCTAGGTAGGCCATAAAATCGCCCTGGGGAGCCAAGCCACCAATGATATCTTCGCTCAACTGCCATTCGCCGGCACCGTTACGCGTGAAGGTTTGGCCCTCCTCGACCTTCACGGCGACGCCACTGTTCCCCTCCAAAACGCTGCCACTTTCAGACCAGATCTGCAACGCCAACCGCTCGTTAACGAGATCAGTATAGCCTTCGAGGTGCAGACGGTCGCTCCGGCTTTGGCGACCAATATTGGTCACTTGTGCCACCGGCACTGTGATCTGGGTGACATCGCTGGTGAATTCGTATGAACCAGCCGCGCGGGCTTTCTCCCAAGCGGCGGTTACCGGATCTGGCGTAGCAACGGCCACGAGCTGGGGCCAGAGGCTTATTGTTCCCAGCGCCAGCAGCGCGGCCACAGCAATACATACCAAGGGCAGAAAATGGTGTTTTGGAGTTTGAAATTTCATATACATCCTTATTAAAGGTAAGTGCCAGGGGCCCGGGAGCGTGCTTGAGTCTCGTGTTCGCTAATAAGAGATTACACGATTTATAACTAATTGATGAGCCTTACCAGCTTCTCTCATCCCCTGAAAGTGTTAGCAGATGGGCACAAAGGGGTCGTTCGATTAAACACGAAAACAGGGAAAGTTGGCATCGTAGAACTGTACGATTTATTGACCAATTTATAGCAGCCGGAAGGAAATCGCTAGACGGTGCTGGCTATCTACAGAGCGATACGCTCGTTGTTCCGTTGCCGTCAGCCGACTGGCTAGCCGATTTTCATAGGGGATTTGTTGATCTGGTCCGATGGCAAAGTTTGCGATACTTTCGCGCTACGGTATAGTATTGCGTGTTGTCAGCGGTCGGCGCATACCGTAGTTGTATCAATATCCTCGATGGCGAGTAATGTTCCTACGTGTGGTGATGTCCCTCAGTGGCCGACGCACATCTTGGCCACCGCACAACCTGTTCAATGATTAAGTGTTACGCCTAAAGGATTTTGCGCGATGCTCCAAGATCCCATTCTGATCAATGATTGGCACCCGATTGCCCCCGTCTCTGCTCTAGCCGAAGGCGCTGTGATGAGCGCCCGCCTCCTCGGTCAAGATCTTGTTTTATGGCGACTCAATGGACAAGTGATGGCCTGGCAGGATCTCTGTCTGCATCGTGGTACCCGGCTCTCGCTGGGGTGGGTATCGGGCGAGCGTTTGGTTTGTCCTTACCATGGCTGGGAATACAACAGTGCGGGTCGCTGTGCCTTAATGCCCGCGCATCCGAATCAAACCCCGTCGACGAAAGCCAAAGTTTGCACCTATCGCACGTGCGAAGCATACGATTTGATCTGGGTCTCGCTGGGCGATCCTCAACAGGGCGTGCCTGCTTTCCCGGAATGGGAGCAACCTACCTATCGCAAGTTATTGGCTGGCCCCTATCAGGTCAACGCCAGTGGCCCACGCTTGATCGAAAACTTTTTGGACGTTGCCCACTTTCCCTTTGTGCATGAAGGTACTCTCGGTGCGCGTAGCCACCCTGAAATCGCCGATTACGAAGCAGAGATCGGGCCAGAGGGCGTGGTCGCACGTAATGTACGCATCTATCAGCCTGATCCTTATGGCACTGGGCAAGGGGATACGGTCGCCTACACCTACAAAGCCTTGCGTCCACTCACTGCCTATCTGTTCAAAGATTCCGAGACTCGCGGTCTTGCCATCTTGTTGATGGTCACGCCCCACGAAGTATTGAAAAGTACGGCGTGGATGTGGATTGCGATGAACTACGGCCATGAAATACCCGCCGAGGAGTTGATTGCCTGGCAAGATGGCATCTTTGCGCAAGATAGACCAATTGTGGAGTCGCAGCGCCCCGAACTACTTCCACTAGATCTTCAAGCCGAACTGCACCTCCGCAGTGATCGCACCGCCATTGCTTACCGGAAATGGCTCAACCAGCTTGGTCTCACCTTTGGTACGGCCTAAATTTTATGAACCTGGGCATCTCTTTTCTTCGAGCGGAAAAGGGAATTCTCTCTTCGCGGGCTGAATTCCCTATGCGCCCCCTAAAGCTCGAGCGTTTTTATAATTTCTAATCACCATTGCAAGGAGCAAGAATTTTGGCTATGAGACAAACCCTCTTGATCGCACTCTGTGCATTGCTGCTCGCTGCTTGTGCACCTGCGGCCACACCAGCGGCACCGGTTCCTCAGGTTTCTACCGAAACTGAAACAGAAGCTGCTGAAGCTGTTGCCGAATCGAGTGAGAGCAAGGGAAAGATTGCTGTCGTGATGCCCGGACCGCCAGATGACAACTCTTGGAACGAAGCCGCCTATAATGCGCTACAAGCGTTGCAAGGCCAAGGCTATGAGATCGCCTATTCCGAGAGCATTGCCGACGCTGATGCTGCCCGCATTCTGCGCGACTATGCCGAGCAGGGCTATCAAGTAGTGGTCGCCCACAGCTTCAGCTATCAAGATGCTGTCTTTCAGGTCGCTAGCGAATACCCCGATGTGAACTTCGCCTGGGCAGGTGGGATCAACAGCACCGCTACCAACGTCGCTGATTATGATCAACCCTTCTACCAGCCTGCGTATCTGGTTGGTATCCTGGCTGGCTACGTCTCTGAGAGCGGTGCCCTTGGAGCGCTCTATGGCTTCGATATCCCCGTCTGCCATTCGATGGGTGAAGCCCTGTTGGCCGGTGCCCAGTCCGTCAATCCCGACGCCACGCTGACCGTGACGGCAGTCGGCGATTGGATCGACGTGGCCAAGGCCAAAGAAGCCGCTTTGGCCCAAGCGGACACCGGCGTTGATTTCTGGTTGCAATGTGGTGAAGGCCCCGCCCTCGGTGCCATCGAAGCGGCCAAAGAGGTCGGTGGATTTGCCACGGGGTACGTCGGCGACATGACAGAAAATGGGCCAGAAGTTGTGTTGAGCAACATCGTTTGGAATATCCTGCCGCTCTTTGAGGACATGCTGACCCAAACGGCTGAGGGCACCTTTGATGGGCCCTGGTATCAATATGCCATTCCGGAAGGCGCGTTTGAGCTGCTGATCAACGAAGCGCTGGCTGACCAGATTCCGGCTGAAGCAATCGAAGCCATCGAAGCTGCCACGGCCCAGATTGCCGGCGGTGAATTGGTCGTCCCGTACGTGATCGAATAATCAGCGTGACGAGCGCCGAATAATCTTGTACGGATTGTGTTTCACGCATCAATGAACTAGTACGCGCCCATGCCGCAGCCGTTGATTCAACTCAAAGGGCTTACCAAGCGTTTTCCTGGCGTGCTCGCCAACGAGCAAGTCGATCTCGACCTCTACGCGGGCGAGGTGCACAGCCTATTGGGCGAAAATGGCGCGGGAAAAAGTACACTGATGACCATGCTGGCTGGTTTATACCGGCCAGATGCTGGGGAGATCTGGGTACGAGGGCGCCGGGTGGATTTCCATTCGGCGCAAGATGCGATTCGCCAGGGCATTGACATGGTGCACCAGCATTTTCAACTGGTGGCCAGTTTTACTGTCCTCGAAAATATCATCTTGGGCCAGCGCTCGCCTCGCGGCCCCCTCCTGCCCGATCGCCGCCAAGCGCGCGAGCGCATCTTGCAGCTGTCACGCCAGTACCGCCTTGATGTCAACCCCGATGCGTTGGTCTGGCAACTCTCAGTTGGTGAACAACAGCGCGTCGAGATTCTCAAAGCGCTCTATCGCGGGGCCGAAGTCTTGATCCTCGATGAGCCAACTGCGGTACTCACCCCCCAGGAAGCGAATGATCTGCTCGAAATCATCCGCATGTTGACTGCCCAGGGCCGTGCGGTGATCTTTATCAGCCATAAGCTGCAAGAGGTTTTGGCGATCAGCGACCGGATTACGGTGCTGCGGGATGGCCGTGTGGTCGGCACCTTCCAGCCGGCGCAGAGTTCGGTCAGTCAAAGTGAAATTGTTCAATTGATGATCGGGCGTGAATTGGCCCCGCCCTTGGCTCGTCCCCCGCAACCTAGTGGTGAGCCGCGTTTGCGCGTTCATGATCTCTGGGTGCACGACGAGCGCGGCTTGCCCGCTGTGCGAGGCTTCGATTTGACCGTACATGGCGGCGAAATCGTCGGCGTGGCTGGCGTGGCTGGGAATGGGCAACGCGAGTTGGAAGAAGCCCTACGCGGCATCCGGTCGATTGCCCGTGGTCAAATCTTTATCGGTGCAAACGAAGCAACCCACTGCCTACCCGCCGAACGCATTGCTCAGCGGGTCGCGCATATCCCTTCGGACCGCTATGCACATGGCTTGTTGGCCGATATGAGTGTGGCCGAAAATCTGGTAATGGATCGATTGGCGGAGCCACCTTATACACAACGGGGCTTGTTGCGCTATCGGGCCATCTACGCGGCAGGTGAGCACTTGGTCCGCCAATTTGCCGTACGTACGCCTTCGATCTTGACCAACGCGGGCAAGCTGTCGGGTGGCAACGCTCAAAAGCTGGTGTTGGCGCGTGAACTGGCCCGCAATCCACAAGTGTTGTTGGCGGCCCAACCGACTCGCGGCCTAGATATTAGCGCCATCGAAGCAGTACATCAACAACTACTGCAACAACGGGCGCAAGGCACGGCGATCTTGTTGATCTCCTCTGAACTTGACGAGATCTTTGCACTCAGCGACCGCGTGGCCGTATTGTACGAGGGGCAAATCATCGGCATTACACCGGGAGATCCGGCCTATCAATCGGCAGTCGGTTTGATGATGGCTGGCGTGCCTGCGGAGAAAGCGCTCGGGCAATGAACGGACAGTTCGTGGCTGAAGAAAAGTATCGCCCCGATGTTGCCCCGTTCCTCAGTTTGATGCGGGCATTGATTCCCGCCCTTATTGGGATTGGGCTGGCACTCGCCGTCGGGGCGATCTTGATTGTCCTAGCTGGCGAAAATCCACTGACCGCCTACCGGGTGATGTTCGAGGGGGCAGTTGGCGGTCGTCGCCAGATCACCGAGACAGTGCTCAAGGCTTGCCCGCTGTTGATCATTGCGCTGGGTTTGGCGGTGGCCTTTCAGAGCCGAGTTTGGAATATCGGGGCGGAAGGACAATTTTTTATCGGCGCGCTCGGCGGCAGTTTGGTCGCCTTGCTACTGCCCGATCTGCCCCAAGGAGTGATGGTGCCCTTGGCCTTGCTGGCTGGGGTGATCGGCGGTGCTTTGTGGGCGCTCGTGCCTGGCCTCTTGCGCACCCGACGCGGCATCAGCGAGATCATTTCGACGTTGATGCTGAATTATATCGCCATCCTCTTTGTGCAATATTTGGCGCGTGGACCCCTGCAAGATCCGAAAGGGTTTCTGCCGGAATCGGCCCGCTTTGTGCCAGCTGCCCAATTGCCGATCTGGATTGCGCCGCGCATTCACATTGGGGTGCTGTTGGCCTTGCTGCTGGTGCCCGTAATCTATGTGTTGATCTGGCGGACGCCGCTCGGGTTTCAGTTGCGGGCAATTGGCTCCAAACCGACGGTCGCGCAATTCGTTGGGATAGATGTCGCCCGTGGCGTGATCTTGGCTTTGATGATCAGCGGGGCCTTTGCTGGGCTGGCGGGTGTGGTCGAAGTGATGACTTTGCACATGCGACTCAAGGCTGGGATCGGGGCTGGCTATGGCTTTACGGCCATTCTCGTGGCGCTGCTCGGGCGTATGAATCCCTTTGGCATTGTGTTGGCTGCACTCTTCTTTGCCGGTTTGACCATCGGCGCTGAGTCGCTGCATGTGGCGCTGCAACTGCCTGCCGCACTGGCGCAAGCCATTCAGGCGCTGATCGTCCTCTTTGTGTTGGGCACCGATGCCTTCTTCCGCTTGCGGCGCGCATAAAGGAATTCACCTTGGATCTTTCAAGTATTCTGACTGCGAGTTTTTTGGTGGCGCTGATCACTGCGGGCATTCGTTTGGCCGTACCGATCCTGCTGGCTGTATTGGGCGAAATTGTCACCGAAAAGAGTGGTGTGCTCAATCTCGGTCTCGAAGGCATTATGTTGATGGGGGCGCTGGCCGGGTTTTTGAGTGCCTGGTGGTTGGAACAAGCCCAAGTCGCGCCGCTGTTCGCCGCCTGGGCCGGTTTGGGAGCCGGTGTGGTGGCTGGCGTAGGCATGGGATTGATCCTGGCGCTGTTGGCGATCAGCTTGCGTGCCGATCAGGTAATCGCCAGCGTGATGTTGGTCTTGTTGGGGCAGGGGCTCAGCAGTTATCTCTATCGGCAACAATTTAGCTCGCTGACGGCACGTATCGGTGGCTTGTCCACGTTCCCGATCCCCGGGTTGTCCGAGCTGCCGATTGTAGGGCCGATTCTGTTCAATCACAATCCGGCAGTTTATCTGACCATAGCCCTCGTGCCAGCAATCTGGTTTCTGCTGTATCACACCACTTTGGGGTTGAATATCCGCGCCGTGGGCGAAAATCCCGGGGCTGCCGAGGCTGCTGGCTTGAGCGTGGCGCGCATCCGTTATACCGCCACTTTGATCGGCGCTGGCTTGGCCGGGCTGGGTGGTGCGGTTCTGACAGTGGCTCAGTTGCAACTCTTCCGCGAAGAGATCACGGCTGGCCGCGGCTGGATCGCCGTGGCGTTGGTGATCTTCGCCCGCTGGCGACCGGGATTGGCCTTGGTGGGTGCGTTGCTCTTTGGCATTGCGGATGCCCTGCAACTGCGCATCCAAGCCCTGATTGGCAGCGATACTTCAGTCCCCTACGAATTGTTGTTGATGTTGCCCTACCTCTTGACCATCTTGGTGCTGCTGCGCGGCGTGCGCAACCAAGAGCGTCCGGCCAGCTTGGGCTTACCCTATCTGCGGGGTGAGCGGTAAGTCCTTCTGCTATACCCGTATGCGGTAGCTCGGTCAGAGATTCATCCAGCAATCTACTTGACCATTCTTCGATGCGGTCGTACACTTTCCCTTCCTGCCGATCCGGCGCTTCCCAAGAGCTGACAGACTAATATCGTCTGGTGACCCCCTATGAAGGGATAGACAAGTTATGGCGATGGCAATTCGAGTCCGAGCTTGTTTGGCTGTCCTTCACCAAGGTCGCATCTTATTGGTTCCTCATTATCAAACAGATGTGGGGAGTGTCCAGTGGAATGTGCCTGGCGGCCGGGTAGAATTTGGCGAAAGAGTAGAAGCGGCTGCACTTCGTGAATTTGAAGAAGAGACAGGGCTACGGGCACAGATCACAGGGCTGTTGATGGTGAGTGAGGTGATTCAACCAGCTAAACCCTGGCATAGCATCACCATTACCTATACAGGGCGGCTTCTGGATGGCCAACTCACCGCTGAGATTCATCCTGTGTACGGGCATAAAGAGCCGCAATGGTTTACGGCAGCGATGCTTGAGCAAGTCGAGTATCATCCAAGACCTGTCATAGAGAAGTTGTTGCGCCAGGGGTTTGATGAGTCGCTGGACACATAGCGAGCATAGGACACAAGATCGCGATAGGTTTGAGAAATGATCGACAGAGAGCAAGCCTGGGCGATTGCACGTGAATTCGCTCAGGAGGTCGGAGCACGCTGGAACACAGATGTCCTAGCTGTCTTACTAATCGGTTCGCTAGCAACGGGTGCCTATCGACCAGGACGAAGTGACATAGATACTGTTGTGATTCTGCGTACTGGTGCAACTGGCTCAATTGATGCTGAGCTGAATCAGCTGCGCGACCACTACCAAGCAACCTACGCAATTCCTAAAGGGTTTGGCGCTGTGATCTTGCGCGAGCCAGAGATTCGGCCCCCCTATTTGGAGATTGACATAGTTCCTGAAATCTTGCGGGTCATAGAGCAGGGCCAGCTTCTCTGGGGAGATATTAATCGATCCGTGATTCCTCGTCCATCCAATGAAGTAATCTCAGCTTATATTCACAAGTTTACAGAGTGGCTGCGGACTTACTATATCGATCAGCGACCAGCGGATGCTCGCACGATCGATGCGACGGTGAATACGATCCTCTATGAGCTGCGTTGTTGGCTATGGCAGGAGACTCGGATTTACGTTCTGGACAAGGGCGAAGTTGTTCAACGCGCTCGTACGCTGAAAGGGGCTAGTCACTTCGCCGAAATTTGGGTGAAACTTGAGCGCTATCTCAACGCGGGTAATGGGTTTGCGGATATAGAAGCAGCAGAACAGACCCTGCAGGACCTATCAAGCTTTGTGCGCAAGCGGAGTAATATTTGACTAGCAACAAAAGGCCAAAATTGCAAGGTTCTTGCAAGGTAAGACCGCCAAAACTTGTGCTATAGTATCCATGGGTGATGTAGTAGGTTCAATTGTTTCTCCTTGTGGGTTGTGTGTACAAAGCGGCTCGTCATATTCGGCGAGCCGCTTTGTATTGGGTGGCCGACGCATAATGGTCAGCTGCTTTCTAGTTGCCGTTTACGGGATAATTTTCCCGCTTCCAAGTTCCAGGTTTCTCCGGCGAAGCGCTGGATAAAATGCCGATCGTGCGAGATGGCGACGACTGGACCAGGGAAGCATGCCAAGGCATTTTCGAACTCTTCCAACACATCTAAGCTGATGTGATTGGTCGGCTCGTCGAGCAAGAGTAGATTGGCCCGCTGTGCGATCAGGCGAGCAATCTGTAATTTGCGTTTCTGGCCGACGCTCAGTGCGCCGATCGGTTTTTGCAAGTCCGGCCAGGTGAAGAGACCATATTGCAGCAACTCTGCTTTGATCGTCTCGGTATCCCCGATGCGCCCTGCTCGGTAGGCTTCGAACAGCGTTTGCCCCCCGGTAATCTCGGCCTGTTCCTGATCCAGGTAGCCGATCACCACGCTGGCAGCAATGAAGATTTCTCCCTCATCCGGCTGCTCCACGCCGGCTAGTAATTTGAGCAAGGTACTTTTGCCCGCACCATTTGGCCCGGTAATCACGATGCGGCTCGTTGGTCCGATGTCACAACTGACACCGTCCAAGATGAGACGTGAGCCATAGCTTTTACGCAGATTGCTGGCGTTCAACGGTATTTTGCTGACCAGCGCTTGCGGATCAAACTCTGGGTTGATGGTCAATTCGCTGGGCGGCTTGGGTATGGGATTGGCTTCGAGGCGCCGCAGCCGTTCTTCGTTGTTGCGAATTGTTCGTGAGATCGCGCTTTGTAGCTTTTCGCCCTTGAAGGTATAGGCAAATTTATCATTGTCGCGTGGCGCACGCTCAAAGGCATTTTGCCGACTCTTGGTCTGGATCAGCTTACGGAGCGTCCAGATCTCTTCTTGTTGTGCCCAATATTGTTCGACCCACTTGGCCCGTTCCTGCGCTTTGACTTGAGCATAAAATTCATAATTGCCTGTGTAGATCTTGGCTTCTTTGCTGTGTTCTTCAATTTCAACAATGCTACTCACCACTTGGTTCAGAAAGTGGCGGTCGTGCGAAACTACCAGTACGCCCCCGCGGAAGCGCTGTAAGTACTCTTCCAGCCACGTCAACGAGGTGATGTCCAGATGATTGGTCGGCTCGTCGAGCAACAAGAGATCAGGATTGCGCAAGAGTAAGGCGGCCAACCCGACTCGGGTCTTTTCGCCTCCGGAAAGCGTCGCCATCGGGCGTGTGCGCGGTAGATGATCAACCCCCAGACCAGCCAAAACTTCGGCTAGGCGGTGTTCCAGATCATACCCAACGCGGCGGTCGAACTCTTCACTGGCGACACTGTAGGCCGCCAGCAGCGCATCCAGATCTTGATCTGGTTGCGCCATGGCTAATTCTAGCTTACGCAGGCGTGTTTCAAGTTGGCGTAGCTCGCCCAAAGCGTGATCGATAAAGTCGGCAATACTCTGGCCATTTGCGTTTGCTAATACTTGCGGTAGATAACCGACATCGGCACCACTAGCAATCTGCCAAGTGCCACTGTCTGCGGCTACCTCGCCGGTGATAATTTTAAGCAGCGTGGATTTGCCAACGCCATTGGCGCCGACCAAGCCAACTTTTTGCCCGGCAGCCACAGTGAAGCTAACGCCATTAAGCACCTGATTATCGCCATAGGCTTTTGAAAGTTGTTCTATTTTTACTAACATACCGACCTCCTGCCCGAAAAAAATAACAGCCAGCGGGGTTGTCGCCCGTGGCTGTTGGCAAATTGGCAGATTGATCGATCCCATCGAATCACCAATCAAAAACAGCCACGGGACCGAAGACGGCCGTGGCTGTGCTGTGACTGTATCATTCGTAGGTAGCACTGTGCTTAGCGGTCGACTCGCCCCTTGGATTCTATCCAAATCAACACAGTGTTGCTTACCATTGGTAACAGATTTCCTTTAGAAAAGTTTGTACAAAACAAATCTTGTACACCCTACTACGGTTTGGTGTGTGCTGTCAAAAATCAGTGGGCTCGATTGATGCTTATTTTATGCCATTGAGGGGCTGGATCGCTGGTTTATTACTCTGCTAATTTGCAAAAGTGGCAGGATATAGTAATCTTGAGGTACTGAATCAAGAGCATCTCGGAACAACGATTGGCCGGTTGGATCGGGCTGCAAATGTTTGAATCAGCACAAAGTATAGATGCATAGTCTATCCCGAATATGAGTGCGATGACCTGAATTTAGCTGCTATGCTGGGCGCAGAATTTCAGGATAGAATAAGAAGCGAGGAGAAATATTTATGCGGATCATGGTGTTAGGCGGAGATGGTTATTTGGGCTGGCCCACAGCTATGTATCTGTCGCAACGCGGGCACGAAGTGGCAGTGGTTGATAATATGGCCCGGCGTGCCTGGGACTATGAGTTTGGCGCCGAGAGTTTGACGCCAATCACCTCGTTGCAAGAGCGTGTTACGACCTGGTCGACGCTGACGGGGCGACAGATTACCAGCTATATTGGAGACTTGACAGAGTACACCTTCTTTGAGCCGGCTGTGCGCGAATTTAAGCCCGAAGCCATTGTGCATTATGGGGAGCAACGCGCCGCACCGTATTCGATGATCGACCGTCGACATGCTGTCTTTACCCAAGTAAATAACATTGTCGGCACGCTCAACGTGTTGTATGCTATTGCCGAACATGTGCCGGACTGCCATCTCGTCAAACTGGGGACGATGGGTGAATATGGCACGCCCAATATCGACATCGAAGAAGGCTTTATCACCATCGAACATAAAGGGCGCACTGACACTTTACCCTATCCCAAACAGCCCGGTTCCTTCTATCACCTCTCCAAAGTGCATGACAGCCACAATATTCAATTCTGCTGCCGCATCTGGGGCATTCGCGCTACCGACCTGAATCAGGGGGTGGTATATGGGGTTGATACTCCCGAGAGCCAGCTCGATGATCGCCTGGTGACCCGCTTCGATTATGATGGTGTCTTTGGCACAGTGCTCAATCGCTTTATTGTGCAAGCGGTAGCAGGTCTGCCTCTGACCGTGTATGGCAAGGGCGGCCAAACGCGTGGCTTCCTGGATATCCGCGACACACTGGCTTGTGTGGAGCTGGCCATTTTGAACGCGCCAGAACGGGGCGAGTACCGCGTCTTCAACCAGTTCACGGAACAATTTAATGTGTTGCAGCTGGCTGAATTGGTCAAGCAAGCTGCTGAGGCCATCGGCCTGTCCGCGGAGATCCACAACCTGCCAAATCCCCGGGTTGAACGCGAAGACCACTATTACAATGCGGTGCACACCAAATTGCTCGATCTTGGGTTGCAACCTCACTATCTGAGCGAGACGCTGATCGATTCGATGTTCAAAATGGTGCAACGCCATCGCGGCCGTATTAAGGAAGAACTGGTATTGCCAGGTGTGGATTGGCGCAAGACCAGCAACGAGCCGATTGCCGCTCCAGTGCTTGCGTAAGCACTTGTTTTCATAGCAAAGGCGACCAACACGGTCGCCTTTTTGTTTACGTTGTGTGCTGTAGACCACCGTTAGGTCATCGACGGCACGAGCGGGCCAATCCCCCCACTTTGGCGAAAACAGCGGATCGCCAGCCGGTAATAGTCAATGAGCTGATCCATCGTGGCTTGCCAAGGGCGGCTACGGGCATGCGCCAGGGCGTCGTCTGCCATCTTCGCCAGCAACTGGGGTTGGTCGCGCAGCCGTTGGACGAGTGCCGTTATCTGCTCGGGGCGCTCGGGATCAAAGAAAAAGCCATTGACACCGTCATTGATAATGTCGAGTACGCCACCAGTACGTGCGGCGATCACTGGCATTCGGCAAGCCATGGCCTCTAAGGCCACAAGGCCAAAGGTTTCTGTGGTGGAAGGGAAGAGAAAGAGATCGGCCGCACGATAGGCCGCTACCAGATCATCTCCCCGCATATAACCGGGGAAGGTGGTGGGGGTGTTACGGTAGTATTCCTTTAGCTTGTCGTGGCTCGGCCCATGACCAATCATTGCCAAGCGCACACCTGGCACGCGGAAGAGGGGATCGCGCAAGGTTTCGAGCCCTTTTTCTGGTGCTTGTCGACCAACATAGACCGCGAGCAGATCGTCGGGGTGGCCGTCGGTGAGGCGCTCGCGCAGCGCTTGATCCCGCGGGCCGGGCTTAAACCGCTCGATATCAACCCCACGTTGCCACCAACGGACGCGGCGAAACCCGTGCGCCCGGAGATCCTTCAAGATGGCCGTGGAAGGGCAAAGATTGAGCGAAGCCTGGTTGTGTAGTGAGCGCATATAAAACCAGAGCAGCGGGCTCAAAAAGCCACCCCCGTAATGTTGGGCATAACGGGCCAAGTCGGTGTGGAATGAGGCCACAACCGGCACCTTTAATTTTTTGGCATACGAGAGGCCGAAGGGTCCCAGAAAAAAGGGATTGACGACATGTACAAGATCCGGCTGAAAGGCTTGGACGCGCTCCCAGACCCAGCGCTTGGGAATATTGACGCGCAATTCCGGGTAGAGGGGCAACCTGGGCCCACCCACACCAACGATCTCTGCGCCAGCATAAGTCGCAGGGCCACCCGGCGGCCCAAATAAGATCACTTGATGGCCGTGCTCTTGGAGCCGTTCCAGGGCCTGGCACAAAATGCTAACAATGCCATCAATTTTGGGTAGAAAAGTTTCGGTGAAGATCGCAATCTTCATGGTACATCTATCTCCTTCGGGCTCCCTACGTACTCGCGCTATTTTCTCGGGTAACCCGTTTTAAGTTAGCCGCTGCTTCGCCTGGGCTAACCGACGCGCGTTCATGAACGATACATTAGGTTTGGGGTGGCAACACAAAGCCCTGGGCAATGCTCTGCAAAGAAGGGCCGCTAGCGGCTGGTGGCAGATTCGTGGCTGGGGGTGTAGTTGCTCCTGGCGGCTGGTTGAGCAGCGACACCAATTGCGAGGTTGTCCGCTCATCAACCTGATAGTCGCCTTGTAGCCAACTTAGCACCGAGCGCATGGCTTTCCGGTCATCCGCGTTTAGCTTCTTGTAGTCATCGTTTAGCTTGCGAATGAATGATGTGCGGGCTTGGGCGCTAAGTTGTTCCCCAATCAGCGGCACTTTGCTGGACAAGAAGGCTAGGACGATCGAGCGCAACGCTTCGCTACCTTCACTACCGATGATCAACAAAACCCCACGCATCAGCTCGGTGGTTTCATAAGTCTCATCAGCGAATTTTTTGAGATCAGTCGTCAGCGAGACACTGCGACTGGAGCTTTTGGCCGTTGTGCTCTTTTTTTGCGTCGTTGTCTTTTTGTTGGTTGTCTTTTTATTCGTTGTCTTTTTTTCTGCAGCTGTCTTTTTTGCCGCAGTGCTTTTCTTCGCGGTGGTTTTCTTTGCCGTGCTCTTCTTGGCAGTCGTCTTTTTCGCGGTTGTCTTTTTGGTCGTTTTCTTATTACTGGTGCTCGTCGTCTTGCCGCGCGTTACTTCCTCTTCGGCCATTGTCCCACCTCGCTTCTGCTCCCTGAAACAGGGTTGATGATCTTGTCGCTATAAAACCATAGATTGCATGAATTTGCACGATTGAACTGGTACAACATGCAAATGCGCGTCGTTCAGTTGCTGATAGTCTCGCTGCTGGTCACGGTAAGTGTGGTCGTGATCCCAGTCGTGAAGGGTATGGTGAGCCCGAGTGTATTGCTGAGCGCAAGCGTTGGTGTTGGCAGTAAGATCAGATTGGTGGTAGTGGCTGTTGCGGTTGGGCTCAGCGTTATGGTTGTGGTGATGGGCTCAACGAGGGTGTTATCGGTGATGGGTTCAGTTGTCGTCACCGCCGTGGTGATGGTGAGCGGCATTGTCGTGCTGATCGGCAAGGTGACTTCAGTTTCTGTAAGTGTTGGCGTTACTGCTGGCTCCGGCGTTGCGGTATCAGTGATCACCGGCGTCGTTGAGGGCGTTTCAGTCGGCGGCTCTAGGGTTTCGATGGTAGGCTCGGCGACCAATACGGCCAAGGTTGGTGTCAAGGTCATCGTCTCAACTAGTAGAACTGCAGGCTCACCCGCATTGGGTGGCTCGGGCTCGTTGGGCATCCAGGCCGACGGCGCATAATTGTTCAAGTAAACCGGGATCGAAACCAGGATCATAAAGAGGATCACGCCGATCATATAGCCATAGAGGCGTGCCCGCCGGTGCGGAGGTACAGGGTGGCGAGGATCAAATGGCTGTTGCATGAGCGACCTGACTAACGAGCATGCTTGCGCTGCGAATGATGATGTCTCGGCTAAGCTTGTATGAGCAGATAACCTAGAACATCATCATACCGCAGATGGCCGCTTATAACAATTGTCGCGGGATCGACTTCAGCCAGCGCCGCTGGTGGAAAGGCACACCATCCATGGTAATGTCGAGTTGGATGGTGACGTGGAAATTGTGTTCATCGCTTTCGATCTGCCCGCGGGCGCGGGTGTTGATCTCCCGTTCGGGCCAGTGCAAAGTCACTTGGCTCAGCCCGCGGATGGTGGCGCGTGCCGGGTTCTTTTCAAAGACCGAGGTGGTGGCCTCTGCTGAACTGGTATAGGTCAGGGTGTCGCTCACGCGCACATAACCGCTGCGCTGCAGGTGAACTTCGGTCTTGTTTTCCATGTAATCCCGCGTGACTCGCCAAACTGGGCGTTCACTGTGACCACTGATTGTGCTGGGGATGGTTGGCGGTGGCAGGAACTGCGGCGTGGGGAGGGCTTCGGTTTGCGGCCCCACCGTCGGCAAGATCACGCTGGAGGCCTGGTCGCCGCCAAAATAGATGTGCCCCGTATAGAGCTTGGGCGACGGCCACGAGTTGGGATAATCCGCGCCGTTGATGCTAATGCGGATGCGATGACCCGGCGCAAAGATCCAGCTGGTGGCGTCAAGCAAAAAGTTGACCGAGTACATCCGGCCTGGCTCCAGGGGCTCGGGCGTTTCGTGGGAGTTGCGATGGGTTAAGTTGAGCACGCCTTTGGTAACCAATGCCGCCTGACCATCGGGCGCGATATCGGTCAGCCGCACAACGACAAAGGCGACATCCGCTGTGGCGGCAATGTGCAGTTTGGCTTCAGGGTACCCAAGGATTTCCAGCGGCTCGCTGAGCAGATCACTGGTCCAATTGAGTGAATAGGCATCCTCCACTCGCTGATCCATCGGCAAGATATGTGGACTGGCCGCGGAAAAGAGGCCAAAGCTTGTGCCCACTGTGGGGTTGTATTCATAACTGGCCGAACCAGCTTCATTGGGCCGTTCGGTTTGCAAGGCTTCATCTGCTGCCAAATAAAAGGGTTGCGCTATGCCGCGCTCTACCGGCCAGCTGGTTTCATAACGCCAAAAACCACTGGTCAATGGGCGGTCGGCTTGTGGCGGATCGTATTCTTGCACATAGATGCAGATGGGCGGCTCGCTCATCACCCCGTTATCGATATCTTTCAACCAATAGTCATACCAGCGCACCATCTCGTGGAGGTGGTCGATACGTGGGCCGGGGACGCCGACATCCGGCCGAGCGTGCAGCCAAGGGCCGATCAGCAACTTTTTGGGGGCTGTCAGGCCAGCAAAGGTGCGCAAATTGCAATTCGTATAGCCGTCGCGCCAGCCGCCGATCAGAAAAGTGGCCGCGGTGATCGCCGTGTAATCTTCGCAGAGTGACCCTTGGCGCCAATAATCGTTGTAAACGTGATTGGACTCCCAGTCCAGCAGCCACGGTTCAGCCTCGAGATGATCGGCCCAAACCTGCGCCCAGCGTTCGCCAACCGCCTCGTAATAGGGCGGCAGCGAATTCTGCACAACCATCGACAAGCCATAGGTGGCCATGTCGTAGAGCATCTGCATGGTTCCACCTTTGTAATGGCAATCGTCGGTGTAGCGATTGTCAGTGAAATACATGGGGCAGATGGCCTTGAGCGCGGGTGGGCGATGCATCGCTACTTGAAGCGAGTTAAAGCCCCCATAGGAAGTGCCAAACATGCCCACTTTGCCGGTGCACCATGCTTGGCTTGCCATCCACGCGATCGCTTCGACCCCATCCAATTGCTCTTGCACTGAATACTCGTCGATGGCTGTGCCATCCGAACTGCCGGTGCCGCGCACATCGAGCTGAATCGAGACATAACCGTGTTGGGCAAGGTAGTGGTGATAGCGCGCCCCGCCTGCGGTCAGATCGTCTTTGCGATAGGGCAGATATTCGAAGAGGGCCGGGAATTGCCCGGGCGCATCGGGCATGTAGAGCGTGGCATCCAATTCAATGCCGTCGGACATGGGGATACGAACATGCTTGACGACCCGTACAGCGTACGGCGCTTCTATGGCGTTGCCGGACATGGTTTCCTTCTTGTTGTGAAAATGACAAAGAAGATTAGTGGGTCAGCCCCAGCGGTGTCAGCTCGGCGTGTACGTAATCGAGTACGGCTGTTTCTAACGCAGCTGGATAGGCAAAGCCATGCCGATGGGCGATGTCTGGTCCGACCTGTTGCATGATGTGGGCCAGGGCCAAGTGGGCTTTGGCCATCTCGGCGGTGGTAAGGCCATTCATGCTGAGTGCTGCTTCAAGTTGTTGACGGCTGTCGCCGGGCAGATAGTTATTCAAGTGCTTGACGCCTCGGTCGCGCACAATCCCATAGCCGCTCAGCAGAATATCCGTCAGTAGATTGATCTCAATCCCCAGCCCGAAGACACCGATGATCAACTCGCTGCGGCCAACCCCCGCGGGGAGTAAGGAGATGCAGCGCCAGAACTCTTGGATCAGCCCCTCAAGCCGCGCTGCAACGGCGGCGGGATCAGCAGCTGGCGCGGCGGCGTCAAAGGAAAGTGCGTCAGGTTGGGCTAAAAGTACCCGCGCCTTCGCTGGATCAATCGACTTGCTGGCATCATTGTGTAACCAGATGTCGAGGCGCAAGCCATCGACGGTCAATGCATTGATCATGCGGCCGTCGAACATCAGCTTATAAAGCACCAATGGCCGGATCTCGTTCAGCCACGCCTCCGCACCGGTGCGGAAACGCTCTACTTGCTCCGGCATCAGCAGCAGATGGATGTCCAAATCTGAATAGCGGTCGGCTTGGCCACGTCCAAAGCTGCCTTCAAGCCAGGCTGCGCGGATGGCAGCTTCGGCTTGGAGTTTTTGTGTCAATGTTTGCAGATACTCCCCTTGCATCGGGGTCGGGGCTTCAATTGGATTGTTCATTGGTCATCCTTCTACAAAGCGGCAAAAGCGTTCGAGCGCCGGTTCGAGCACACTCATGTCCGACGCCGTACAGAGCCGCACGGAACCTTCGCCGCCTGCGCCAAAGGCGACGCCAGGGGCCACCGAAACCTTGGTCGCGCGCAGCAGATCCAGCGCAAACTGGAAAGAATCATCCACCCCGCTGATGCGTGGGAACAGATAAAACGCCCCATCGGGTTTGGGCACATGCACACCCTTGGTACTGGTCAAGGCTTGATAGCAAAAGTCGAGCCGCTCATGGAAGAGTTCGGCGCGGGCTGCGATTTCATCCTCGCCATGCTTGAGGGCAAATTCGCCCGCTTTTTGCACAAAGGTGGCGGCATGCGAGATGATAAACTCATTCAGCGGCGTGGCCTGCTCGATCAGATCGCGCCGGCTGATGGCCCACCCCAAGCGCCAGCCAGTCATGCAGTAGCTCTTCGAGAAAGATTGCACGAC
Organism: uncultured Caldilineaceae bacterium; assembly: GCA_964568485.1. GTDB lineage: Bacteria > Chloroflexota > Anaerolineae > Caldilineales > Caldilineaceae > CFX5. The sequence goes on from CAZMRA010000001.1 coordinate 27,298, forward strand.
GATCACAGCATCTTCACGCGTGCACAGCCGCAAGATCGACGGCGCTACGGGGCCGTGAAAGTAGATCCGCTCGTACACTTCATCGGCCAGCAGCCATAAGCGGTGGCGGCGACAAAAAGCGAGTAATTGTTGCTGCTCTTCGGCGGTGGCCACCCAGCCCAACGGATTGGAGGGCGAGGTATAGATCAACAAGCGCGTGTGCTCGGTGATCGCCGCTTCGAGTGCGGCAAAATCGATGGCAAAGCGCTCACCATCCACCTGCAGTGGGATCTCGATCGGCGTAGCGCCGTACAATTTGACGATCTCGCCGCCATTGGGCCAGTTGGGGCTGAGGATCAACGCCTCGTCACCGGGGTTGAGGGTGCAGCGGATGGTGACGTTGAGGGCTTGCACGCCGGACGCCGTGACGATCACTTCGCTGGCCGGGTCCACAGTGACGTTGTGCAGCTCCGCCACCTTCTCGGCGATCGCTTGACGTAAACTGGGCAAACCGGCATTTTCACTGTAGTAGGTGTAGCCAGCCGCCAACGCTGCCTCGGCCGCCGCTTTGATCGGTGCTGGCGTGGGCAAGTTCGACTCACCAAAATGGAGCTTGTAGACGCCCTCCATGCCAAAGGCCACATCCGCTACGGCACGGATCAGCGATGGTTGAATGCGACTTAACGAGGAAGCTAAACTGATTGCGCTCATGGTGGCTGATTTCCTAGCAAGTACAGTGAATATACCGGTTTTGGAATAGAAGATGGCCCGTTGCGGATTGCATTAGGCGTGCATCCAGTGATTAGCGGTCGGTCGCAACGACATCGGCACTGATTTGCAGCTTCTCCCATGTCTCGTCTGTCTCGAGTGTGACCACGCGGAAGACTTCGGCGTAGGTCATCTCTTTGCCCTTGGCGGCTTCTGCACCCCAACTGCGCAACATGCCATCTACATCCCATTCGCCCAACTGGCTGACATGTTTATGTAGAGCTTCCAACTTCAGATCCATCGTCTCGCTGATATCGACCCAAGTGCTGCCTGGAGAACCTTCGCCCCAATTCATGGCATAGACTTTGCGGACTTTGTGCGCCTTCAAGCCTTCTTCGGCCAATTCCTCAAAGAGGTGAGGTTGACCCGCTGCGGGGAAGATTGCATCGATTGTGGCATAGGCCACGGCGCGATGGTCGGGGTGATTGATGTAATTCTCGCCGGCCCAGAGCACCGTGGGATCGGTGGTTACGACCACTTCGGGCCGAAATTGGCGGATCTGGCGGACGATCTTTTTGCGCAGAGCCATGGTGTTTTCGACCATGCCATCGGGTTCGCGGAAAAAGACCACATCGTGCACGCCGACCACAGCCGCGGCCGCGACCTGCTCGGCTTCGCGAATTTCTGCAGCTTGGGCCCGGGTAATGTCCGGTTTGGCAATCCCAACATCGCCGCTAGTGACCAAGACATAACGCACGGTGCACCCATCGCGCACCCAGCGCGCAATGGTGCCAGCACAACCAAATTCAATATCATCGGGGTGAGCCATCACCACCATGGCTCGTTTCGGTGTATAGGGATTCCGCATCTGTAAACTCCATTTTTCTGTAAGTATCTTGCGGATGGCAAGTTTGTTGGTTTCACCGGTTGCTGGCTGCTTGCAATGGGTTTGTAGTATCTGGTGGAGCTTTTGAGACACCTGCCTTTGCGCAGACAGACTGAACCGGACGGTAGTTAGTAACGTTATTGTAGGCATTGCCATCCATTCTTGCTAATTGGCATACAGAAACGGCAGACAATGGCGCGCTGGATTCGCAAGTCGAGCGCCGTAAGCGCATCATCATGCCAGTTGCGTCATGCGCCCCGAAGATACGTTACTAGCTTCTCCCTAGCGCAAAGGAACGAGGTGCTATGATTCAGGCGAACTTATTGCCCCCGCAGGTCGCGTCCGCTCAGATCCGCACCGTGATCGGGTTGATCAGCGACACCCATATCCCCGAACGGTATGCGGCTTTGCCCGAGACCGTCTTGACTATCTTCCGCGGGGTTGATCTGATCCTGCATGCGGGGGATGTGGGCGATCTCGTCGTGTTGGATCAGTTGAGCCAGTGCGCACCAGTAATCGCAGTGCATGGGAACGATGAACCTGCCGCTATCCAGCGGGAATTGCCCTACCAGCAAGTGGTGACCGTGGCCGGGCAACGAATTTTGCTCTGGCACAGCCATTATGTGGACCGGGTGGACGAACTCGATTCGCGGCGCGGCGACGAGCTGCTCAGCAAGTTGGGGCGTTCGGTGCAGCGGGCCAAACGGGCCGGCGCAACGGTGGCCGTCTTTGGTCATTGGCACATTCCACTGCTGTACGAAGCCGAAGGTGTCTTGGTCATCAATCCGGGCGCAATTGCGGCGAGTAGTATCTTCACCCGCCAGGTGCGGCAGACCGTGGCCTTGCTCTTTTTGCTGGCAGATGGCAGCGCCCAAGTGCGGCATGTGGATCTCGCTGAGCCGACCACCAGTTTTCCCCTCACGCCCCTCACCCGTGAACCCGGTTTTGCCGCCGCGGCCAGCCCCTACTCGGCATCGATCCTTTCGCCTGCATTACAAGCAAACTTCGCTGCCCTGCGAGCGATCGGCGAAACGATCACGCGGCCTTACGCCCTGCCGCCATTCTTGCGGATGGCGCATCGCTGCTGGGCAGGGCAACAAGCCGAGATCACCTATGCCGATTTGCTGGCCGAAGTCGAGGCTGATGAGGAGCTACCCACCCGGATCAAGGAGCGCTATTTGGCCTTGCTGCGGGCGCTGCCGATCACGTAAGGAACACCCAAGATGCGATTGGCGAGCGGAGCCACTTCCACGCTCGCCAATCGCTGGATCCTCTCGTTAGATGGCTCCGGGCGGGCCGAAATTGGCCGTCGTGTCATCCAGCACCAGCACCCAATCGGGGCCATCGACCGGGGGAATAAAGCTGACGCGCATATGGGCATGCACTTCACCAATCGACGTAGCTATGCCCGTGCGTGGGTTGTACCACCAGGCTTGAAAATTGCTGTTTCCAATCCGACTCAGTTCAATGGTTACTTGGGCGCGTAGCGGGAGGTAGACAAAGGCATAGTGGCCTTCAGCGTCGCGGGTGGCTTGCACGTGACTTTCGGCATCACCCGCAGGCGAGACCAAAATGTCCTGGGCAGGGATGCGGGTCAACTGGGGCCGCGATTCGATCAAGTCGCGCAGGAATTGTACTTGGTTGGCGCCGGGTCGCTCGATTGCTTCTTGCCAAGTGCACTCAGCATGGTTATGGGGCGCACGGGGTGGCGCATAAAATTGCCAAACCGAGTGATGCCCATAGGTGACGCCGCAGCCGCCCGCAAAGACCGAGCGATAGAGCTGTTTGCGAACATCATAATCCCGATAATAGCCGTTGCTGCTATTCCAGTTAGGCCAGGGATTGACCGGATGATCTTCGTAATTGGGCTCGCCATCGAGGGTGGGCTTGGCCGGTTCTAGAGCGTAATCATGGCTGATCATATCCCAGACTGCGGTATCGCGGCCCGATCCATGGCCCGATTGCATCATGTTAAAATCGAGCCATTCTTCGTTGTGCAGCCAAGTGGAGCTGGTTTGGCGGCCGTTGGGATGATACGTCTTGAGCGTGCGGAATCCGGCACCCGCGTCGATCCCGGCAGCCATGGCTGCCCACAAGGGGAGATAATCATTCTGTTCGTGCACCGCCGGGCGATCACCGCCCAGGATCCACACAATGTTACTCTGGTTGGCATAGCGCCGTCCCAAAAATTCCCCGTAGGCGCGTGCGTTTTCAACGGTAAAGACCACCGGGCCCACACCCCACTGACCATGATTGACCTTGTCGCCCCAAGTTGGCAGCAGGCCGATGTATAATTCATAGCGCGCAGCGAGCTCGATCAATTCATCCACATAGGCAAAATAGGCCTCGTTGGGACGGGTCGGGTCGTCGTCGAGCAGCGGGGTCTCGCCGTAGGCATTGGGCGTGTGCAACCCATCAAATTCGGCGAGCGCTACTGCTTGGATCACCGTAAAGCGCTGGCGTTGACGAGTGGCAAAATAGTGTTTGGCCTCCTCCCGCGTGAGGCGATGAAAGAGCTCCCAAGCGGTATCGGCGAGCCAAAAGAAGGGCTTACCATCGACGGTGGTTAGCATGCGCTGATTGGCGCTCACTTGCAGACGGGGCAACGGATTTGCTTGCGTCATCGGGCAATTATCCTTTGGTAGCGCCGCAAGCCTGAATTTTAGCTAACGTTTGCGGCTGATAACTTTTATTGGTTTGGTTGACTGAATGTTTGGGGTCGATCTTTGCGCACTTTGCCTATCGATTATACCATAGACCGCTGTTATGCTGAGCGCGTCAGTAATGACGACGCACCTTGTAAGTTCAGGCACGAATTCTTCGCCGAACAGATCCTGCTTACCACGGATATCACCATGCCTGCGACCGAATTAGACCGTTTGGTTGATACTGTACTGGCTACTAGCAAATACCGCGCGATCGCACCAGATTTGGTGCGCAACGTGGGTGCTCAGGAATTGGACAAGCGTCGTACGTTCAAAGAAGCGATCAAAGCGACCAAAAACAAACTCCACCAAATTGCTGCCGTCTACCAGACCGGGCACATTCGCTACGACTATTGGCTACAACAGCTGCGCGACGCTCCGAATCAGCCTGCGCTACAAGCGGCGTGTGCCTCTACCATGGCCCACCATGTCTCGACCCGCGAGCGTTTGCCGTTCATCGAATCGTTTTATACGACGCTCTTTACTGGGCTCCCGCCAATCAACACGATTTTGGATCTAGCGTGTGGCTTAAATCCGCTTGCCATCCCGTGGATGGGCTTGGCCGGTGATGTGCGTTACATCGCTTATGATATTTATCGTGATCAGGCTGACTTTTTGAATCGAGCATTTCCCTTGTTGGGCGTGCGTGGACGGGCCCATGTGGTGGATCTCCTGCAACAGTCGGTTCTCCCAACCACCGATGTAGCACTACTGCTCAAGACCATTCCCTGCTTGGAACAAGCGGACAAGGATATTGGTCAGCGTCTCTTCAACCAGATCGACGCTCCGGTCTTGATCATTTCCTTCCCGCTGCGTAGTTTGGGCGGCCACGAAAAAGGGATGTGCGAGCACTACGAACGCCACTTTTACGAATTGGTCGCGGGGCGCGACTGGACGATCGATCGTTATGTCTTCCAGAGCGAGTTGGTCTATCGTATCCGCCGCTAAATCATCCAGCGGTTGTGTTTTGGCCAATAGCGTATCCAAGTAGCCGAAGCCCTGGCGAGCTGCTTGGTGGCTATTTGTTTAGACAATTCCCCATCATGTACAATTCCCTCACCTTTCGCCCATAGAACTCCTCAATCTGATGACGCTGGACCGTTTTTGACCTTGTTCATTGTTGTCATCGTGTGGGCCTGCAAGCCATTTCATTCAACGCTTTTCCAAAACAACTTCAGATCTGCTGTTCGAGTGAGAGGACAGAGGAGGATGCTACATGAATCGTCGTGAGTTTATCCAGAATTTGGCGATCCGTACCAGCGCAGCCACTGCCTTGGGGATCGCCGTAGGTTGTACTGCGCAAGAAGTTGCGCCCCTCCCATCGCCACAAGCGATTGCGCAAGCGGATGATACCGGTAGCTTGCCTACCATCAACTGGGAGATGGCAACCAGCTGGCCAGTGTCGCTGGATATCATCTTTGGCAGTGCCCAATATTTTGCCGATCGGGTGGCTGAACTGACCGGCGGGCGCTTTACCATCACCGCACGTGCGGCGGGCGAGATAGCTCCTGGTCTCGAAGTGCTGAATGTAGTCGAACAGAATGCCGTGCAGATCGGCCACACGGCTGCCTATTATTACATCGGACGTAGCCCCGTCTTGGCCTTTGGGACAGCGGTGCCATTTGGCTTGACCGCCCAAGAACAAAATACCTGGCTCTATAATGGCGGTCTGGAACTGCTGCAGGAGATCTATGCCGAGAAATTCGGGGTGATCCAATTCCCTGCAGGGAATACGGGCGCACAGATGGGTGGCTGGTTCCGCAATGAGATCAACACCGTGGCCGACCTGCAAGGGTTGATTATGCGCATTCCCGGTCTGGGTGGACAGGTGATGTCTCGCTTGGGCGTGACGGTGCAATCGCTGGCCGCCGGGGAGATCTTCCAAGCATTGCAAACCGGTACGCTCGATGCGGCGGAATGGGTAGGACCGTATGATGATGAAAAGTTGGGCTTAAATCAGGTTGCTAGCCATTACTATTATCCAGGTTGGTGGGAGCCGAGCGCTTCGCTCGAGGTGCAGATCAATTTGGGTGAATGGGAGAAGTTGCCCTCCTTCTACCAAGAGGTGATCAAATCGGCAGCAGCGGAAGCGAATCTCATCATGTTGGGTCGCTACGAACAGGGCAATGCGGAAGCATTGACCCGTTTGGTCGAATCGGGCACTATCCTTTCGGCCTATAGCGACGAGATCTTGAATGCGGCTTACGAGGCGTCGTTCGCCATTTACGACGAGTTAGCCGCCAGCGATGCCGACTTCAAGCGCGTATATGATCATTGGCTGAACTTCCGTTCGGCGCTCCAGCAGTGGCACGACATCAACGAAGGTGGCTTCACCCGCTTCCTGCACGGGAAGATGGGCAGCTAATTGCCTAGCGAGTGGCAGATGTGTCCCCGTTTGCCACTCGCCATCCCTCCTCACGCCCCGCCTAAACCTCGAATGATTACCGTATCTTTGACATCTGCACCAGCCACGTGACTGACTCGGGGAAGATCATCACGATGATCAAGACGGCGATGGTCACAAACATAAAGGGTATGGCCCCACGGAAGATATCTTGTAACGTGACCTCTGGCGGTGCCACGCTGCTGAGAAAAAAGAGGGTAAAGCCCACCGGCGGTGAGAGATAAGCCGTGAGCAAGTTGATGCACATCAGAATGCCGAACCAGGTTAGATCAATCCCTAACAGCAAGCAAACCGGCACAAAGATTGGCATGACAATAAAACAGATTTCGATAAATTCGAGAAAAATCCCCAGCAAAAAGACGATAACCATGCTGAAGATGAGGAAACTCCAATAACCGCCGGGGATACTCGCCAGCAGATCGACCAGCAGGCGGGTACCGCCCAACCCATCAAAGACAAGCGAGAAGATGGTCGAGCCAAAGAGAATTAATACGACCAGGCTGACAATGCGTAGCGTGTCGACCGCTGCATCTCTGAGCAGTGCCCAGTTGAGTTTGCCATAGGCCAGGGCCAACAGAATGCCACCAAACGCCCCGACAGCGCCAGCCTCGCTGGGTGTGGCCAACCCGGCATAAATGCTGCCCAAGGTAGCGACGATCAATAAGAGGGTGGGTAACAGTGCCTTGACCACCCGCAGCCACAACCGTCCCCCGTAATCAGCAAGTAGATCTGACGAAATCGGTGGGGCCAGGTGCGGCTTGAGATAGCCAACGCCGACACAATAGAGGCCATACGCTGCGGTCAGGATCAGGCTGGGAATGATCGAGCCGATGAAGAGATCACCCAACGGTACCCCGAGTTGGTCGGCTAGCACAACCAAAACGGTAGCTGGTGGAATCAACTGGGTGATTGTGCCGGCGGAGGCGATGGCACCCGTTGCCAGGGCTTTGTCATACCCCGCACGTAACATGACGGGCAATGAGATCAAACCCATGGCAATCACACTAGCTGCGACTACACCAGTGGCTGCCCCCAAAAGTGTGCCGACAATGACCACGCCGAGCGCCAAGCCACCCGGAATGCGCCCAAAGAGAATGCCGACCGTCTCAAGCAGATCCTCGGCCAGGCCAGATTTTTCCAACAGCGCCCCCATGTAGACAAAATAGGGGATTGATAGATAGGTGTAATCGTTCATGGTGCCAAACCAACGGCTTGGCAAGGTTAACAGCAATTCGAGCCGGAAAATCCCCAGTGCAAAGCCAAGGACGGCAAAACCGATCGCTGTGCCAGCGAAGGTAGGACCAATCGGATAGCCCATCGCCAAGGTGGCGAAGATGCCGGCAAACATCAAAATTGAAAGCCAGTGAAGATCCACACAAACCTCCCCGCACGAGTGTGAGTAGTAGGTCTATCAAGAACGCATCCAGAGTTCTGCGCTTGGCGTTGCCGGAGATGTTGGCTGCGCAATCCCTTTGGATTCGGTGCTTAATCGATCGTCTGCTGTTCGTAATGTTCTAAATGGGCGAGGTGATCGTCCTCGGCCACGCCGAGAATCACTGCAAGATGTTTGATCAATTCAGAGATGCCCTGAATGATCAGCAGCGCAAAGGCCACAATAATCATCGATTTGATCGGTGCGCGTGGCAGCCCGCCGGGATCGGGTGACACTTCCCACGGACCCCAAGTGCCGTTAGGACGTAAACCCCAGGAAGCCAGCACAGGTGTATAGGTCACATAAATGGCCAGAAAACAGAAGGGCAAGAGGAATAACAAGGCGCCGATCAGATTGATCCACGCGCGTTGACGCACACTGAATTTCGTGTAGAGAAAATCTACGCGGACGTGGTTATTGCGTTTGAGGACGAAACTGAACCCCAGCAAGAAGATGATGGAATAGAGATACCATTGGCCTTCGATCAGGGCATTGAAGGAGAGATTTTGGCCAATCAAGCGCGACAAATAACGGGTCGCGACATTGTATACCCCGATGGCCAGCAGGAGTGTCACCAAGACGACACCCAACTTACCCACAAATTCCGAGAATGCGTCAATCGCAGCGGAGAGCTTGAGTAGCAGGCGCAAATCATTTCTCCTTTACGAAGTTAAGGAGTGTTCAAATCGATTGTCTAAAAAGGGTAGTAACAGCCAGTCTGCTTTATGGATACTCGTTCTGCCCACGACCTGTACGCGATTGTCTCGCAGTTATCTCAAAATTAATTGTGGCTCGTGTATGCCAGCGCATACACTGGGGCAAACAGAGAGTTTGAGATAGTTTAGCGTTTGGGAGAGGCCGATCAATGGGTTGGTCAGTCTCAGGGTGGGTAAACGGAATTACAGCGTTGAAGTATCGCCAGATTCGTAAGAGTTGTCAATTTGGCCTGCTTTTGATCAAGAAAGTGGCCTACCTCTTACTGCACATCGCTCATGGGTTTGCTGCAATCCAACCCGCTGCTTATAATCAACGCAACAGCTCGAACTCGGTACGTAAACCCTAACCTGCGTGCCCAGCACGTCCAACTAATTCTGTGCGAAAAAATACATCGACCCAGCTTCAAACCTTGCGCTCCCTTGCCGATCAACCGGCTGCGCAAAAAGAATATGCAGTTACCTTGCTCTCTGAACGCTTGGGCAACGAAGTGATCCTGAGCGCACTGCAAGCCCTCGGTCAGTCACCGCCGGCAACCGCACGGCCAGGGTTGATCGCACTCTATCAGGTCTACGAGCAAAAAGGGACACGGCGGGACCCCGCCGCGAATCTGCGTGCGCAGATCCTGCGCGTCTTACGCCCTCTGGTTCAACCAGAAGATGTGCCGCTACTGCTACAAGCCACCGAGACCTATGTCTTTCCGCCCCCGGCACGACTTGAGGAAGGGGCTGCGCTGCGTTCGGCTGCGCTCAATGCGCTGGCCGAGGTAGACGAGACGTTAAGCCGCTACCATGCAGTGCGTCTGCTGGCCGATAAATATACCGACCCAATGTCGGGCGAGCCGGCCCTAACTGCGGCGCGTCTGTTGGCTGCGTACGAAGAAAGCACGGTGCTCTATTTTTATGTAATGCAAGAGCTGGCCCAGCCTGTGCCCGAAGTGCTCTCCGAGGCTCTGCGCGGGTTGATCCGTCTCCCTGAAGCTTGCTTACCTCGGGTGATCGAGCGCTATGAGAGCTCTCCACATGCGGTTGTGCTGGTGGGCCTGTTCGATCTACTTTTACAGCACCGCAGTGGTCCATACGGTTGGGATTTCATCCGTACATTTTTGCGCTCTACGCAGCAAGTGGATGCTTATCAATACCTCGTAACCATTTTGCTCACTCAAGGGCGCGAGCAAGGGCTGACTGTACTACTCGAGGCCATCGCCACCGAGTTCGATCCTGCTCGTCTTACCATCCTCGAACTGGTTTTGCCATTGTTCGCAACGTTGCCAGCGATTCAAGCTGCCTTGCAACAAGTTCAAGAACGGCTTGCTCGTTTACCCGACCGGCGTACAAATTTATCATCCCGCTCTAGAAACCGCTGATTCTTCATGACAACATATACTCGCCCACAAGTGTGGTTGCTGGCCGCTCGCCCCAAAACCCTGCCCGCTGCGCTCGGTCCTGTTGTGGTTGGGACTGCGTTGGCCGCGGCTGCGCAACAGTTTCGCGCTGGCCCGGCTATCGCTGCACTGCTCGTCGCCCTCCTCTTGCAGATCGGCAGCAACTTTGCCAATGACTATTTTGACTTCTTCCGGGGGGCCGACCAACAGGATCGGCTTGGCCCCACGCGCGTGACGGCCAGCGGCTTGATCACGCCTAAGGAGATGCAATGGGGCATGGTGGTGGTCTTTGGGGCTGCCACACTGGTTGGCCTCTATCTACTGGTGATCGGTGGCTGGCCCGTTGCGCTGATTGGGCTAAGTGCTATCTTAGCCGCACTGGCCTACACTGGTGGTCCATTGCCCTTTGGTTATTATGGCTTGGGTGATCTGTTCGTATTTATCTTTTTTGGTTTGGTGGCTGTGGGTGGCACCTATTATGTGCAAACTTTATCGCTCACGCCGCTGGTATTGTGGACAGCCGTTGCGCCGGGTTTGCTGATCACCGCGATCTTGGTGGTGAACAACCTGCGCGACTTGGAGACTGATCGCCGCGCCAATAAACGAACGCTGGCCGTCTTCATCGGTGCCCAGGCCACACGGTATCAATATCTGCTCTTGATGATTGTCGCCTATTTGGTGCCGTTGGGCTTGTGGGTGGGCGCGGGGAAATCGGTTTGGGTCCTGCTGCCGTTGCTTACCTTGCCGCTCGCCGTTCGTTTGATCCGTACCTTGTGGCGCGCCAATACAGGGCCGGTCTTCAACGCAACATTGGCGGGAACAGCCCAGCTGAGCTTTTTATTTAGTCTCTTGTTGGCAGTAGGTTTGTGGATCTCGTAGAGTCGCAAACCGTTGCGACTCTACGAGAGATGTGTAGAAATTATTGCGTGAGTGCAGTGATCAGATCGTTGGCACTATCAAGGCGAGCATTGCCTCGGGCCAGTTCAATAAACGCCTCATCGAAGAGCGTTGTATCCTGCTCTTCCATTCCCTGGCTTAACAAGGTGGCGGCTGCCTCGTAGCTGGTGGCTGCTTGGGCGAGCCTATCTTGCACCGGTTGCAACAAGGTGGTTGGTGCCAAGCCTTGTACCCGTGTATTGGTCGCTCGTAACAACGCAATCGCCGTCGTCATCGATTGAACCCACTGGGCATCTTGCAGCAGTGGCTGATTTTGGCTGGCCTGGACCAACAGGTCGTCGATCTCAGTCAACGAGTTATCGTAGCGCTCCAGCAACTCATCGACATCAACTAAATAGAGGCGATCGGCTACCCCGAGCGGCGCTGGGGCTGCCGGAGTTGGTGCGGCCGAATCCGTTGTCGTCACCGTTTCCGTCGTTGTGATCGGGGTTGTCGGTGTGATAGGCTCAGTCACAGGTGGCGGCTGATTTGGATCAAAGAGTGGTACGTCGGTGATAGCGGGCGGATTGGCGATCAAGAAGCTCGCGATCCAGCCTCCATTGTCGAGCAAGAACCAATCGCCAGCTTCGTTGCGGGCTACAATAGTAAGCTCTTGGCCGGTGATTGTACCGCCGATGATCGGGAACTCCAGCCCAGGCCCGCTGCGCAAATTGGCATCCACGGTAACAGTTGGCGGCAGCCCAGGCGGGGCGACCTCTGCGGGGGGCTCAGCAGGCTCTGCCGGTGGTGGGGTTGGCGTCGCTGTTGGCAAAAGGATCGGCGCTGCAGGGGTGGCCGGAACAGTCTGCGCTCGGGCTGTTGCGGTCGCCTGAACAGCAACAATCAGCGGGTCCCCGGCCACAGGAGGATTGGCCGGCGGATTGTCCAGCAGCGCTACTGCGATCCATGCGCCAGTGTCGAGCAAGTACCAAGTACCATCAGCACTGACTCCAGTAACCACTGCGGGTTGGCCCGGCCCAAGCTGACCAACTTGCTCAAAGGCAACGCCGGGGCCAGCGCGTAAATTGGCGGTCACATTGGTCGTGCTAGCGATGGACCCAATTGCTGGCCCCGTTGCACTGGTTGGGGTGACCGGTGCCGTGATGGTGAGGTCACTGGTCGGCACGATCGAACTGGTTTGGGTCAGTATCGATGTTTCAGTGGCCGCTTCACTCGTGGTAATGCCCGTAGTACTGGTAATCTCTTGGGGCGAAGTAATGCCCAACGTTGCCGTGATCGTGTCGCTGAGTGGCACTTGCAACGGCGTAATGACCAAAGTGGCTGAAGGGATCGTCCCGAGGCTCAGTGAAACTGGCACGGTGACCGTAATCCCATCTGCCAAGCTCAGCGTGACCGACGCGGTGACCGTCGAAGTTAAGGTCTGAGTGGCCACAAAATTTAGATTCAAGACCAACGTGAGGGGCACGGTCTGGGTAAGCGTTGTGGTCGTTACGGCGTCTGTTGCCCCAAGCGTCAGTGTCACTGGCACGGTCTGACTTATCTGTACAGCAAGCGGCTGTAGCAATGGCTCAGCGAGCGGTGATGGGGGACGTAGATCGCGAATCAATTGCGCAGGTGGGGCAGCAGACACTGGCATTTGTAAAAGAAAAATAGCGAGCGTAAGATGCGCGATGAATATGGCATAGATAAAAAGTTTTCGGTTCATACCTTGCCCCTTTGGCGCTGGGTAGAGGGATAAAAAATCATCCGTAAATCCTGGATGTGGCTCCCGAAACGTAAGGTAACCAAACCTATTGGCGCAGAATTTATGGATAGATGGTCAATCGAAGTGAGCGACATGCGCTATCATACAGTGTAGCTGAATTATAGAAAAAAGACAATGCCCGGCTTTTGATTGAGGGCAATCACGAAGTTAAAAATGCCGGGCAAGTAGCAGCCACGTTATTCGCTGTGTTTGGTTGCGCCGTTGAGAGAATAATTCCCAAACTGCAAGAGGGTCTCCGGATGGCTTGGTGGGCCAAAGCCAAAATGCTCATAAAGCTTATGGGCGTCTAAGGTACGCAAAAGCCAGACTGGAACCACCTTCAGCTCGGGATGACTCAAGGCGGTCTGAACGAGCCACTTGCCTAGCCCACGCCCACGATGCTTTTGCAACACAAAAAGATCGGCCATATAGAGGAACGTGGTATAATCCGTGATGACGCGCACGAATCCCACTTGCTTGCCACTTTGCTCATAAAGACCAAAGCAGAGCGAATGGTTAAGACTGCGCTGGACTGCGGCAAGCGAGCGCCCTTTGGCCCAATAGGATTCTTCTGTCAAAAATCGGTGAATTTCGAAGATGTCTAGCCGCTGCCGATCAGTGCTGATCGTGTAGTTGCCTTGCTGCCATTCGTAAATCATACGTTTTTTCTGTTTCCATTGTTAAGTAGTTAATAAATAATAAGCCAGGCTGGTTTGCATCAAGCCACTGTGGGGTAGCAACTGTCGTTGATGGCCTGGAATCTTTACTTTGTAAGGATTACAATCGTAAATTTAGCTGTTAATTAGCACAAACTGTCTAGCGTTCTGTAGTAATAGACGGAATCATTCATTGGATGTAACGCATGAGCACAAAAGTTATTTACTCAATGTCTGGTGTCGGCAAAACCTATCCGCCGAACCGACAAGTTTTACGTGATATCAGCCTTTCCTATTTTTATGGTGCCAAAATTGGCGTTCTTGGGTTGAATGGCTCAGGCAAGAGCACGCTGTTGCGTATCATGGCGGGGGTTGAGAAAGACTACAATGGCGAGACCATGCTCACCCCCGGTTATACAATTGGCTACTTGGAACAAGAGCCACTCTTGGACAACACCAAAACCGTGCGCAGCGTAGTTGAGGAAGGGGTACAAGAAGTCGTCGACGCTCTGCGCGAATTTGACGAGATCAATCTTAAATTTGGCGAAGAGCTCACCCCCGAAGAGATGGATAAGCTGATCGAGCGCCAAGGTGAAGTGCAAGAGAAGCTCGACGCCCTGAATGCTTGGGATCTGGATAGTCGTCTCGAATTGGCCATGGATGCGTTGCGCTGTCCACCGGGTGATACTCCGATCGCTGTCTTGTCGGGTGGTGAGCGCCGTCGTGTCGCGCTCTGCCGCCTCTTGCTCAAAGCCCCAGATATTTTGTTGCTGGATGAGCCTACCAACCACTTGGATGCTGAGTCGGTCGCCTGGTTGGAAAACCACTTGCAAGAATATCCTGGCACAGTGATCGCCGTCACCCATGATCGCTACTTTTTGGACAATGTCGCCGGGTGGATCTTGGAGCTGGATCGTGGTCATGGGATTCCCTGGCGGGGGAATTATTCCTCCTGGTTGGAACAAAAGCAGGCCCGCTTGGCACTTGAAGAAAAGAGTGAAGCAGCTCGCCAGAAGACTCTGCAGCGCGAATTGGAATGGTTGCGCATGGCCCCCAAGGCTCGCCAAGCCAAAAACAAAGCGCGTATCACCCGCTATAACGAGTTGGTGGCCCAAGAACGCGAACGAGCGAACGAAGACCGCGAAATTTTTATCGCGCCCGGGCCCCGCCTTGGGGATGTGGTGATCCAAGCTGAAGGACTCAGCAAGACGTATGGCGATAACGTACTCTACGAAAATCTGAGTTTTGTCGTTCCCCCTGGCGCCATTGTTGGGATCATCGGGCCAAACGGGGCGGGGAAAAGTACCCTCTTCCGCATGATCGTCGGCCAGGAGCAGCCTGATCAGGGGGCAATCACGCTGGGTAGCACTGTAAAACTCGCTTATGTCGATCAAAGTCGCGAATCGCTGGATGGTAACAAGACGGTCTGGGAAGAGATTTCCGATGGGAATGAACAGTTGCAGATCGGCGAACGCTTGATCAACTCACGAGCGTATGTGGCACGTTTTAATTTTTCTGGGACCGATCAACAGAAGAAGATCGGCGCGCTCTCTGGTGGAGAACGCAATCGTGTACACCTGGCGAAAATGCTAAAGTCGGGCGCAAATGTGATTCTGCTGGACGAGCCGAGCAACGATCTGGATGTAAACACCCTGCGTGCCCTCGAAGATGCGCTCGAATCGTTTGCTGGTTCGGCTTTGATCATCTCACACGATCGCTGGTTTTTGGATCGTATTGCGACACACATTCTCGCCTTCGAAGGTGACAGCCAGGTCTATTGGTTCCCCGGCAACTATACCGAATACGAAGAAGATCGGCGCCGGCGTCTCGGACCCGCCGCGGATCGCCCCCATCGGATCACCTATCGCAAATTGCGCCGTGCCTGAGCGGTTAGGTAGGTTACCGTGTAACGATTGATGATAGGCAATAAAAATGGCGACAACTAATAACCGTTGTCGCCATTTTTGTTGATTGAGCACCCCTCAGCGCGATCAGGTTGGCTTAGGTTAGGCGAATTAGCGGATGATCACTGGCAAGAAGAGATCATTGGCGCTGACATCGCCGATCAGCGGATCGTCCGAGCGGGTCAGATCAAGCGCATTGTCACTCATATTGCTAGCATCGTCCACATAAGGATCATCAATTTCGATTACCCCAGCCGCGTTGGCGGTTTGCTGCTCACTGCTGGCCACCAAAGCATCACTTTCAAGATTCCCAAAGCGGACATAAACTAACTTGGCCGGTCGAGCTTCGAATTGATAACACGCTTGGTTGCCAAAATTGGGATCTAGCGTGCCAGGCTGGGTGTTGTTCCAGCCGTCGCGACTGCTTTCGCAGAGCGTATAGCTACCTGGCACAACCCCGGTGAAGTTCACCTTGCCGTAGATATTGCTGGTGCCACTTGTCACGGTTTCACCCGCCGCATTGTAGAGCGTGAAGACCCAACCCGGCAATCCGCCTTCGCCACGGTTGCGCTCGCCGTTGTTGTTACTGTCGTGATATTTACGGACTCGAATTGTACTTTCTCGCTGATTGCGGAATGTACAAGTAATCTCGTCGTTATAATTGGCGGTGATGGTAACAAAGGCTCCAGCTAGATTGGGTTCGGTGATTCCCCCCTCACAGGCTATGTCTACTAGGATCCACCGATCTGGTACTAACTGGCCAACCTGATAGGTGCCCGGTCGTACGCGGAACCGCTTATAACTATCATCGTCATCCTTCTTCTTTCGACCTTTATCCCGATCATCGTCGTCATCCTCTAAATCAAATTTGCCCAGGTCGCCCGCAAAATCAAAGTCACGGCCGGTTGCAGGGTCAGCTTCTAGACGAATGATGATGCGCGGTCGTTCGCAGGGTACTGTTCCGGGCAACGTTGTACCTGGGACTGTTCCGTTGGGATCGCATCCGGGGATGGTCTTCCCCTCGACACTATTGCTTTCTTGATGGAGGTTGAGCTGCTCGATCTGGTGGGCATAAGCGGCTGCGGGAATCAAGATGAAGAGCCCAATCAGGCCGATAAGTAGCGTACGGAGCGAGTAAAATCGATGCTGCATGGATCGTCCTTTCGATGTAAGAGCGTGAAGCAAGGGCGTTCTCAGAGTATAGCTAGACTTCCATTTGAGATCGAACTGGTGATGAACTCCTACGGCATACGAGTTGATGACTGCAAGCTAGAGGAAGGGATCGCGCTGTTTGGTGCTCAGGCAGCTCAACTTGAGCAGAGTTGTGCTGCCTGGCTTAGAATGGGGTCGGATTGGGGATGTTACTGTAACTGCGCTTACATTTTCTTAAGCAATAGAGCGATCTGTATCCTGATCTATATCGCTCGCTTGCTCTGGCACAAACTGAGGTCAGGAATGAGCCCGGTTAGCCCTGTTTATAGTGTAGATCACTCAGGGAGCGCAGGCGCTCAGCCGCTTGCTCGGGCGTGATGTCGCGCTGGGGATTGCCGAGCATCTCATAGCCGACCATAAATTTTTTTACGGTCGCTGAGCGCAACAAGGGCGGGTAGAAATGGGCATGCAATTGCCAATGGCGATAATCGCCGCTCTCGGTCGGCTGCCCATGCCAGCCCATGGAATAGGGGAAACTGGTCTCAAACAAGTTGTCATAGCGGGTGAGCAAGCGCTTGAGGATCTGGGCTAGATCGGTCCGCTCCGCGGCAGTAAGGGCTGGCAGCTCGGTGACATGGCGTCGCGGCAACAGCAGAACTTCGTAGGGCCAGACCGCCCAATAGGGCACCAAGGCTACCCAGTGCGCCTGCTCGATTACAATCCGTTCTTGTTGCTCGAGTTCAGCAGCGAGATAATCGAGCAATAGTGGTCGCTGCTGCTCGGCATAATAGGTACGCTGCGTTTGATCCTCTTTGGCTGGTTCTTGTGGTACACGGTGGTTTGCCCACAGTTGACCATGCGGATGGGGATTGGAGCTGCCCATGGCCGCGCCTTTGTTTTCAAAGAGCTGAACATAGCCAATGTCGGGGCGGCTGCCTAGCTCGGCGATCTGTTCGGCCCAGACATCCACCACTCGCTCGATAGCGGCTACCTCCATTTCGGGTAGGGTGAGATCGTGACGGGGGCTAAAGCAGATCACCCGGCAGATGCCACTCTCCGCTTCGGCTTGAAAGAGCTTGCCTTGGCTCACTACCTGGTTTGGGCTGTTGGGTAGCAGCGCGGCAAAGTCATTGTCGAAGACATACGTGCCCTCGTACGCTGGGTTGCGCAGACCCCCCGCTCGTTCATTGCCGGGGCAGAGATAACAGGTCGGCTCGTACGCTGGCCGCGTGTCCGCAGGTAGCCGCTCGACCTGGCCTTGCCAGGGACGTTTAGTGCGGTGCGGTGAAACCAGCACCCAATCTCCAGTCAGGATATTGCGGCGGCGATGTGGGTGTTCGGTAGGGTCAAATTCCGGTGTGGACATAACCTTCAACTCTCTTGGAACTGGCTACGAAAGCCTCATGCTCGGGCCAGCGCTCGTTCAATGGGTGTTCTGTGCTGCTAATTCGGCAAGGGCCAGTGCGCCCAGTACGCCCGCGCGATTACCCAATTGGGGCGGTACGATATATTGCTCGGGTTCCTTCAGCAGACGCGGGGCTTGGATATAGCCATTCAGCAAGCTGTGCACCTCCCGGCGGATCAAGGGGAACAGCTTGCTTTGCGACATCACGCCGCCCCCCATGATGATCCGCTGCGGTGAGAGCAGGCAGATCAAGTTCACCAAACCGAGCCCTAGATAGTGGGCTTCTAATTCCCAGGCGGGGTGATTGGACGGCAACTGTTCCGCCCGTTTCCCCCAGCGCCCCTCAAAGGCTGGACCAGCCGCCAGCCCTTCCCAACAATCGCCGTGATAGGGGCAATAACCGGCGTAGGGATCGGCATCCCAGTTGTGCGGAATCAGCATATGGCCCATTTCGGGGTGAAGCAGCCCGTGGATCAACTTGCCATTGACCATGCCGCCTCCACCCAACCCGGTGCCGACGGTGAGATAGACAAAGGTATCGAGACCTTGCCCCGCGCCCCAACGATACTCCCCCAGCGCCGCGCCATTCACATCGGTATCAAAGCCCACTGGTAGCCCGAGCGCTTGGTGGAGTGGCCCCACCATATCGGTCTGGCCCCAGTTAGGCTTGGGTGTGGTGGTGATATAGCCAAAGGTGGGCGACTGCGGATCGGGGTCAACGGGTCCAAAGGAGGCGATCCCGATCGCTGTGAGGGGTGTTGATTCATGCTGTGCGCGGAAAAACTCAATGGCCCGGCGAATGGTTTCGGTGGGTGTGGTGGTGGCAAACCGGGTTTCGGCTCGAATGTCATCTGGTCCGCTGCCTACAGCGCAGACAAATTTGGTACCTCCTGCTTCAATTCCACCGTACAGCTTCATTCACCTGCTCCTTTGTGTGTGGAGCTGAATCCCATCACTGCGGGCAGCTCCGGTGATTGCTGGTTTGCTAATAAGTTATGCACTGGGAGGTGCTGGCTCAGCGTTCCCAGTGGCTAAGGCGACAAACCCTGCTTGTGACCAGTTAGCTCGTTCCCCGATGCGTTCGTGGAGCCAAGTGTAGAGTTGGCGGGCCGCGGTTTCGGCGCGCCAATCGCCCCATTGTTGCGTGTCATAGATCTGCGCGACTGTGGTGGCGGCAGTGCGCTTGCCCTGTTGCCCATCCCCGCTGACGTAGCTATCCACAATCACCCGGTCGCCGTGCTCGAGCAAGATCTGGCCAAATTGCTCAACATCCGAATAGGGCAAGCACGGGCTGACCGTGATCTGCACCTGGAGACCAGCTTGCTGAGCAGCGCGCAAGGTAGCTAATCGCTGCTCGATCGAGGGGCAGCGTGGGGTGAGGGCCCGCCGCACATTCTCACGGTCGGTTTCGAGTGTAAAATTGAGCCAACAGGCCGGCCCTAACTCGCGGATCAGTGCAAAATCATCCGCCACCAGGGGCGAACGAGTTTGGATCACCAACAGCCGCGGCGGGTATTCGGCAAAGACCTGCAGACAAGCCCGACTCAAGCGCCATTGTCGTTCGGCGCCTTGGTAGGGATCGGTCGCGCTCGACATGAAGATGGCCAATTCGCCGAGGCGGTTGGCCGCTGCCAAGCGCTTGAGCTCGCGGCGCAACTGTTCGGCGATGCCCGTGCGCGGATGCACATAGTCGCCCCAAGCCTGGGCCGGCTGATGAAACCGGTGGACAGTCATCCCCTGCACATAGCAATAGCTGCACCCAAAACGACAGCCGATATAGGGTTGCAGCGTATGGCTGAACCCGCTCAAAAAACCGCCTGTTTTGGTGAGCGCGCCCGATGCGGGGCGGGGCGAAAGTTCGAAGGTCACGCTATTCCCCAGGCTGGACTAGTTGCCCCGTCACCAACCACTGCTCGATGGCCGGGCGAGTCAACGTCCAATCGTGATGCACTAGTGCGGCGATGCCACAGCTTTGTGCGGCGGCGACATTTTCGGCGATGTCGTCGATAAAGAGAGCCTGCTCCGCGGAAACGTCGAGAATTTCTAGCGCCAACCGGTAGATCTCGGGGTCTGGTTTGGCAAGGCCAACTTCGTTGCTCAGCACCACCAGATCAAACTCCTTCAACTCGGGCAGATATTCATCGAGCCAGTAGGCATGAGCCTCGTTGGTGTTGCTGATGATCCCGACTGTGACTTCGGGGCGCTGCTGCAATTCTATGGCATAGGCCAAGGCTGCATCGTTGCGGGCTAAGCCTGCTGCGAAGGCCATAAAGAAAGCTTCCTCATCCTCGCCGATGGGCAGGTGCTGGCGGTAATGATTGAGCAGATCCGCCGCGCTCAATTCGCCGACGCCCAGTTGGCTAGACAAGGCGTGGTAGAGGGTTTGCACTTGTTGCGGCTCGCATTGACCCAATGTGCCAACAGCAGCAAGGGTTTGGTTGTGGTCGTACTGTATCAACACATTACCAAGATCAAACAGAATCGCACGCATAGCTGGCTCTCTTGCAACTCTAGCGAAAGGAATACGTAATTATGATAGAACTATTATAACAAAGAGTGTGGACCTATTCGTAAACTGATAACAGCACTCGAAGAAGCGGGCAAGGGTTGCAAAATCGACATTCCCGAATCCTGCATGAGCGGTTCACGAATTGCCACAAAGTTTTTTAGATGAGGTGGATTGATGAGTCTCTTAGGTAATATCATTTGGTTGGTTTTTGGTGGCTTGATCGCAGGTGTGATCTACATTCTCTGTGGTTTGTTACTCTGCGTCACGATTATCGGTATTCCCTTTGGCATACAAGCGATCAAGATTGGCTTTGCTACCTTTGCTCCTTTTGGCAAAGAGGTAGTCGAGTTGCCCAATGCCAACAGCGCGCTGCGGCTGATCTTTAATGTAATCTGGATTGTGCTAGTTGGTTGGGAACTCACTGTGGCCCATCTCATCTTCGCCTTGATCTTGGGGATCACGATTGTTGGGATTCCGTTCGCCAAGCAACACATCAAGCTGATCCCATTGGCGCTGCTTCCCTTTGGCCGCGATTTACGCTAAAGGCCGGTACTCGCATGGTCTCTCTACAATTGAGCCATTTCTCGCCCTCTGGTGTATGCTACGGGGCAATGAATGGGTAGTTCGGACTACCTGTTTTATTGCGACGATTGGCTAAACTAGAAGCATCTCAAGATTCGGTTGTGGCTTGAGTAATTGTTTATCTACCTAGTAAGCCCGAATGATTTTGAGATAAGTACTAGAGGGGTGATTCGCATGCGTCATAACTTTGATGAGACCATTGAACGACGCGGTACTGATAGCGCAAAATGGCACTATTATGGTGAAGATGTGCTGCCTATGTGGGTAGCCGATATGGATTTCCGCTCGCCTGAACCCGTCATCCGGGCGTTGCACGAGCGGGTTGAGCATGGCGTCTTTGGTTATGCCCTGGATTCGCCGGAGCTGCGCCAAGTCATCTGCGAGCGCATGGCTAGCCGGCATAACTGGCAAATTGAACCAAGCGATATCGTCTTTTTGCCCGGGCTGGTGACCGGCCTAAATCTGGTGAGCCGAGCGATTGGCGAGCCGGGGGATGGTGTGCTGGTCACCACGCCGGTGTATCCTCCCTTCCTGTCGGCACCGACCAATCAGGGCCGCGAATTGCATCAAGCCGAACTCGCGGTTGAAGTAACGGATCGACAGCTGCGCTACACGGTGGATACCGATGCCTTTGCCGCGGCCATTCAACCCAATACTCGCCTCTTTTTGCTCTGTAATCCTCACAACCCCATTGGCCGCGCCTATCAGCGCGATGAACTCTTGTCCATGGCTGAGCTCTGCTTGCGCAACAATATGTTCATCTGCGCTGATGAGATCCACAGCGATCTGCAACTGGGCGATTCCCGCCATATTCCACTGGCCAGCCTCGACCCAGAAATTGCTGCGCGGACCGTTACGCTGATCGCCCCGAGCAAAACATACAATCTGCCTGGATTGGGCTGCAGTGCAGCGATTATCCAAAATCCAGAATTGCGCCAGCAAGTGACTCAAGCCGCCGCTGGGATCGTGCCCCATGTCAACGCTTTGGGCTATGTCGCGGCCCTGGCTGCTTATCGAGATAGCGAAGAGTGGTTGCAAGATCTGCTGGTCTACTTGACGGAAAACCGCGACCTCGTGGTGAACTTCCTGCGCGAGAAGTTACCCGCTGTCCGCTTTACCAATCCCGAAGCGACTTATTTGGCCTGGCTGGATTGCCGGGGTCTTGAATTGGAAACGACACCGCAGCAATTTTGTCTGGATCAGGCCAAAGTGGCACTGAATGGCGGTGAAGCCTTTGGCCGTGGTGGCGAAGGCTTTGTGCGCCTCAACTTCGGCTGTCCGCGTCCCCTGTTGAAGCAAGGTTTAGCTCGTTTGCAAGCAGCTTTCCTCGAGAGCTAAACTCGAAACCCCCTGTTCATTGATGCGGTAAGGCTATTTCCCCTAAATAGTCGCAATGAACAAGTGAA
The DNA here is from genome assembly GCA_964568485.1 of uncultured Caldilineaceae bacterium. Taxonomy (GTDB): domain Bacteria; phylum Chloroflexota; class Anaerolineae; order Caldilineales; family Caldilineaceae; genus CFX5. The sequence goes on from CAZMRA010000001.1 coordinate 49,765, forward strand.
TTTTGTAGCGTACGTCCGGGGAGCGGTTCATCACCACTCCCCACGATCGTCCCCCACCTGACTATTTGCTGGCGGAGCGCTATGACCAACAACAACCCAATTCCCCGCTATCAAGCTACATACCGGCGCGATGAATTGCAGCTCATCTGTGATTATGCTCGGGAAGGGCGTTCGCTCGCCTTTGTGGGCGTGGCCGGTGTGGGCAAGTCGAATATTACGAACTTTCTGCGTTTTGATCCATACGGCTACAAGCCGACCTATCTCGGCGAGGCCACCGACACCATCCTCTTCCCCTTTATGGACGGCAATGTCTGGAACCGTACGCCGCTGGGGCTGTGGGAGCAATTGTTGGCTGATCTCGAGCATAGTAGTGCGGATCTGCCACTCCCACCGCGTGACGAGAAAATCGTCCAGCTTTCGGAGGAGCAGCGCGTTTTTAGTGCCCTGCGCAATCACATCCACTGGTTGACGGCCGAGCATGGCCGCCAGATCATGTTCATCTTGGATGATTTTGACAATCTGTTGCGCTTTGGCCCCTTGACTATGCTGGAGCAGCTGTATACGCTGCGCTTGGCCGGGAACCAAAACAAGCTCAGCTATTTGATCTTTGTGAAGCGGCTGCCCGCGGCTTTGGGTCGTGCATTGCCGCTGAATGATCATGCCAAGTTTTACGATCTGTTCAAGCGCGACATCTATCCGCTCAAACCCTACGAGCACGAAGACATCGCTCAGATGTTGCGCTTCCTTAACGAGAACTCCGGTCGCCCGCTGCGGGCCAAAGATCTCGCCCTGATTGGCGACAAGCTGAGCGGAGGACATCCTGGCCTGGCCAAAGTGATCTTCAATCTGTGGCGCCGCGAAATGCCCGGCGAGGAGGAGGATCTAGTGCGCCACTTCAGCCAGCAGCCCGATGTGCTAGAAGAGTGTCGCCGCATCATCGAACAGTTGCACCCCGAAGAACAAGCGACCGCCCGCCAGTTGGCCCACGGGCAAGCGTGCGATCCAGATTACGCGCAGCTTTTGGTGTGGCGTGGGCTCTTGAGCGATGTCGAAATCCCGACTTGGTTCAGCCCCCTGATGCCCGCCTATTTGCGGCAGTAGTTTCGTGCTGTCTGGCCAAAAACGGAGAAATGCAGATGGAACCTACAATCATGATCGTTGGCTTGCTTATCTTGCTGCTGATTGGCCTCTGGATCGGGCTCCGCATCCTCGGGGTGCGCGTAATCACTGTAAAGGATGGGCAGCAATTGGTGGTTTCTCGCCTGGGCCGCATTCACCGCATCCTGACGCCTGGGCCGCGGATCTTCTTTGCTGGGTTTGAACGCATTGAGGGTGAGCTGGATGTGCGCGAGCAGCCCCATAATTTTTTTGTTGACGGCCTATTTATGAGCGATGTGCCGTTCGGATACACGCTAAATATCTGGTATCGCAACGATCTGCTGGCCGCCAGCCAAGGCGATGACAATCGCTGGCGCGAACTGGCTCTTTTTAGCGATGAGGAACGCAAGGCCCAAGCCAGTGAGAAGCTGCGCAATGCCTTAACCCGCTGCTTGCACGAACTGGAGGCGAAGCAACCCGCGCCGCAAGATAGCCCATTGGTCGCGCGCATCTTGCCGATCTTCCCCGGCACGTCCGCCAATGAAACGCTGTTGCAGCGCCTGCAAAATGAACTGAGCAAGGCGTGGCCGTCGATTGGCATTCTGCCCTCCAGCCAACACCCGATCATCCTAAACAAAGTGCACTTGGGCAAGGATCTGCGTGAACTCTTCTCGTTGGGGCGCACCGCCAGCCAGATGCGCGAACTGTTGCCTAATCTTTCGTCCGAGTCGATCCTGCGTATGTTCGGCTCGATCGAGGGGCTGGATATGTCGCACATGCGCGAGCTGACGCTGCGTCAAGCTGGGGATACTGCCGCTGAATTGCGCATTGGGGAAGGGGAGGAGGTCGAAGCCGAGATCCGGGCCGCGCCCAAACCGCAGCGAACGCCCGCAGCGCCTGTCGCTAGCCCAGTGAGTGCCGATACTGTCCCGCTGGAACAACTACGCAAAGAGGATTTGCGTTTGCTCAAGCAGGTGCCCCGGGCCTCTTGATGTTCTCCTCGGAGACAGCGATGTGTGATTCTTGTTGTTGCTGTTGCCGAGCAGTGGCTCGATTGACCACTTGCACTGCTACAAAGGCGATCACAATATAGACAACAGCAGTACCCGCAAAGACCCCTCGCATCCCGAACCAGAGGGCAATGGCTGCCCCAATCATCGGAGCTACGGCGCGGGCTGAGGCCTGGATGCTATTGTCCAGCCCGTAAGTCGCACCGTGGTTGCCTGCCGGTGCCCAGAGATTCATCAACGCAGCGGTCGCCGGCATCAATCCACCAACCGCAATACCCGCCAAGGCTTGGAAGAAGACCAAATGCCAAGCCGAAGTTGCCAATGCTTGGGGAATGTAAAAGAAGCCCGCCGCAATGGCCGAGATGATCAAAATGCGGTTGTGCCCGCGTTGATCGCCGAGCCGCCCGAGCCAGCTCGCGGCAATGGCGCTAGTAAAGGCGGTGGCTCCTTGCACAAAGCCGGTCATGGTCGCGGCGCCCTGTTCGGTACCCAACAAACTCACCACAAATAGCGAGGTAATGGGGACGGTGATGGTTGCACCCAAGCTACGCAAAAAGGTCAGCGTATAGAGCCCCAACATGCCCGGCGCACTGATCAGCGAACGATAGCTGCTCCAGAATGAAGCTTGTTGATGGCGCGGCGCCGGTTTGAAGTCTTCCTCCACCCAAATAACGGCGGCGATACCGGCCAGCCCTAACAGCACGGCCGTGATCCAAAAACTCTCGCGGAAGCCAAAGGCGTCCCCCAGCACCCCGCCCAGGATCGGTCCGATCGAGACGCCGACCCAGCGCGAGGTTTGTAGCAGCCCCATTGCCTCACCCGAATGCTGCCGCGGCGTAGAGCCAGCTACCAGAGCATTGGCAGCCGAAATCACTCCACTGACACACCCTTGGATCGCCCGCAGAACGACCAATTGCTCGGCATTTTGGGCAAATCCCATCAGCGCCAACAGGATCGCTCCGCCGATGGTCGCGCGCTCGAGCATGATTTTGCGCCCGTGCCGATCCGAAAGCGAGCCCCAAATCGGCGAGGCGATCATCATGGTGATGGCTTGCGAGGAAAAGACCAGGCCCGCCCAAAATTCGATGTTGCCACCGCTGGCGACACCAAGTTCATTGACGTATAAGGGCAAGAAGGGAAAGACCAGGCTAAAGCCCGCAGTCGATAAGAGCTGTACGACAAAGACCACGTAAAGATTGCGGCGCCAAGCAGACACAATTCCCCTCCCCCAGTTAGCTGTCAAAAAGGCATTGCAAGGCTTCTCGCCCCGAATTGGTTAGATAGTTGATTGGTTGTCTCAGGGCGAGAAGGATGGACTACGCAGGTGCAGCGATTACTTTGTCATTCGTATTGACAAAATGGTTTGCTAACCAAAGTATAGGGGGAAGCCGAGGATGTTGCAATAATTTACTTGGCTGATTCGCTCAGTTTTCGGAGAAGGGGCGAGCCGGCGTTTGGGCAAGGTGGCGCGCCAAGGCCAACCCCGCATACGGTGAAAGGCCGAGCGGTTGATAGCCTAAGTCGCGGGCAGCTTGATCGCCAAAGAGGGCCGCGAGGATTGTAGGTTGATCACTAGCATTGAGGAGCGGCTCCAAAACTTGGCGTGTATAGGCCAGATCCTCTGCATCCAAGGTTGGGCTGGTGGCGCCGCCGCGTTGCCTAGCATAGCCTTCCTGGGCCAGCCACTCGGCCAAGGTGTGCGCTGGGCCGTGCTGTTGCAAATAGACAACACGATAGAGGCAAGTCAGCACGTCGCAACGCACTTGCTCGGCCATGTAGGCTTGACTCGTCCAAAACCAGACCGTGATCCATGGCTGCGGCCAAACACGCGGGCGCTGCAGGATAGGCGATTGCCGATAGCTGTACTCTTTGGTGTAGCGATTGGTCCACCCACCCTGCGCATCGTCGACCACGATCAGCGAGACGCGAAAATCGCCCGGCACGCTGGCGGTGTTGGCTTGGACTTGCTGCACAGCTTCTGCCGCAATCCCTTCGGCGTCAAGCGCCACCAACTGCTCAACGAAAGGCAACAAATGATCTTTGCCCATGGGGTTGATCTCGGTCAGGGGCAATTCGAGATCGTTCTTTTCCTCATTGAGCATGGTGCGCAGATAGCTATGAAAGCGTTCCATGGTGCGCGGCTGCTGATAGAGCTCGCGCTGTACAGCTAGAAGTGGGATGAAAGTTAGGTTCATGGCGTTTCGCTAGAATTCTCTATGCAGTGTGTGCAGATCAAAGCGGCTCGCAATGACCCATTACTCGTCAAAGTTGTGTTGAGATCTTGCACCACCAGGACATCACTTTCGCCGCAAAAATCACACTTTCCACGGATCTTGGTCGGCGATTTGGCCGCGAGCCACAATTCGACGTGTTCTCGTTCTCGGCGTTCAGCTAATGCCTTACCCATGATAAATTCAGCGAACTTACGCACTTTGGGATCGCGCTCTTGATGATAAATCTGCTCCAGCGTCTCAAAGGCGGCCGGATCGTTGGGCAAGCCGCCATCTTCCCAGGTGTGCCAGGCCGCATAGCGCACTTTCGGCTCGGGGTCTGCCATCATGCGGAAGATGGCTTCCCACACCGCAGGAATGCGGGCCTGAATGTGGCAAGGGCAGAGATATTTGGCGGCGAGCAAGCGTTCTTCCACATCGACACTGCATGACATGGTGAGCAAATCGTCGATCTCGGCGCGGCTGACTTTCTCTTCGCCCGGTCGGTGGGCGGCTTTCTGGTGTTTGTTCTTGCTTAGGGTTTTACGCATTGCTTGTTTTCGCATTCTCTCACCCTCCACTCAATCTTGCTTCGCTTCCAGAGCGAGGCTACAAGTACAGACCCGTGCACCATTTACACCTGCCAAAGCTGTTCGGCCAGCGCCGCTAGAGAAGGCGCAGTCGCCACTATATCAGCTGGGGCGGCTTCCAGTACGTCAAATTCGTGTAGCAATGTGTGGCTCATGGCACGTCGTACAAACAACGCACTTGTAGTCGCTTCTCCGCCGTAGCTCGTCAAAAATTGGCGCAACAAGTTCCGATCGGTTCGAAAAAGCCCTAGGTGCAGCGCCACCAATTCATAGTGCCAATCGCCCACCCGCGCATCGCCAAAGTCGATGATGCCGCGGGGCTGCCAGCACCCGTCAACAAATTCCCCCAACACATGATCGTGATTGAGATCGGCGTGAATTAAGCACCAACGAGCAGGCGGCTCGATCAGCAACTCATCGGGCAGCAGATAGTTTGGGAGCTCGGCGAGCAGGTGAGCGGGCAGACGACCCCACTGTTGGTGACGTGCCACACAGGCCAGCCGCCGGTCGCGGATGAACTCGCTGAATTCAGGGCGGCTCTGCTGAAGCAAGCCACTTTGGGCCAGCGGTAAGTTGTGGAAACGCCGCAAGCAATTGCCTAACCAACTGGCCAAACGCAGCGCATCCGCTCGACTTGCCTGCGTACTCACCTCGCCCCAACTGACGCCAGGAACCCGGCTGAGGATGAGATAGGGCCACTCACCGTCGGTGAAAAGCCGACCCGCTGCACGGAGTCGTGGCGCCGGAAGCGCATCGGCGGTGGCGAGCAACTCGTAGATCGCCCGTTCGTGCGCAAAGCTGCGTTCTCCGTCAAAGAGCTTGCTCTCGAAAAACTTGATCACCACACCCGCGGCCCCATCATCCACCACAAAGACGGGATTGGTACCAGCCATGCCCGCCTGCAGACCATGCAGCGGAATTCCATACCGCGCACAGACTGCCTCAATATACGGCCGCCAGTACGCAACCTGCGTGAACAGGGCGCCATATTCTTGCGGTGAGTGATAAACCGGTTTTTGCAGCATTGAGCATTCCCAGCCCTATGGGGTTTACTTCATCAAATCAGCCAACAATTCGGCCAGAGCTATCATCTCTTGCCACCAACGGCTATTCTCTTCATAGTCCCACCACCCACAGAGCACCGCTTGAGCAATTCCCCAACCGAGGATGCGTTGGCGGTCAAACCCCAGTTCGCTCGCCAACAGATGCACACGGCGGGCTTGCACCCGGCGATCCTGTACGAGTTCGGGTCGGGGATTGCACAGCAGGGCGCCGATGTCATAGGCCGGTTCGCCGACCAGCCCTTTCGGATCAATGGCTAACCAAAGCTCGCGTTCGGCACTCAGGATGTTGAAATGGTGCAAGTCGCCATGTAACAACACCGGTTCCGCTGCTGAGGCCAGCAGCTCGGCGTAGAGGGATTCGGCCTGCTCCACCAACTTGGTCGGGAATGGCCCCGTGCCGCCGCCAAAGTGGGTGCGCAATTCAGCCAGTCCGTTGGCCCAGGTGGCAATCGTCGGGAAGGGATGATCCGCAGGCACGGGCCGCCACAACTGGCGCATGACCGTGGCCGCAATGCACGTCGCCGCTTCATCATCTTCAACGGTGCTGAGCATCACCCCCGGTTGCAGCCGCTCTAACAGGAGGATGCCTTGCTCCGCATCGCTGTCGAGCAAGCGGCAGATCCCGTGGCCGGCATAAAGCCGCAGGGCCTCAATCTCGGCGTTGATCTCTTTGTTGGGCACGCCCAACTTCAGCATGACTGGTGTCCCATCGCTACGCATAGCTGGGGCCACATAGTTGTAGGAGAGATTCGCCACCGGTGCGTGGATAGTCAGCGACCAACGCCGCTCACACTCGGCGAGTAGCTGGGGCAATTGCTCCAGCCAGGCGCGGGCCTGCTCTCCGTACAAGGCTTGTTGCGTCCGGATAAACTCCTCGGGTAGCGGATACTTCACGCTCATAAACGGGTCTGCTATTTGTTGGCCGCAGTTTGGCGCTGCTCATTGATAAAGACGACGTAATCTAAATCGCCAGGCGAATGGCCCAATTCCGTAAGCAAGGCGGCGATCTCGCTGCGATGCTGGGTCCCATGATTGAGGACTTGCAGCATCAATTGGTCCAACCGGAAAGAGCCGGGGATCCCCATCCGGTTCACATAGTGCACGTCACGCTCTAGATCGTCATCGTTGAGTGTGGCCAGGTAGGCTGTAATTTGTTCCTTCTGCTCGCGCCAAGCCGTTCGGATGCTCTCTATCGTGGCGGTATCAATGGCAATGGCGGGTGGAATCGTTGCGCTACCCAGCCAGCGCGACAGCCAAATTGCCTGCGCTTCGACCATGTGCACAAGCGTGGTCCGCAGGTTGATGCTCCCGAACGAGGCGGTGGCGAACTGCTCGGGTGATAAGCGTTCCGCCATCGTTAGGATGCGCTCATTCGCCCACCAGTTGTAATCATAGAGATGTTGAATATCCGCAACTTGCATTTGTGACTCCTCTAGCAATTGAGAGTAGTAGTGAACCAGCGCTAGGGATTACGGCGCATCGATGCCAATCAGGTAGAGCACATCGTTGCGGCTAAACGTAAAGCCCAACTTTTCGGCTACCCGTCGGCTCGCCAGATTGTCGGTCGAAGTCGACCAACTAGGAATGTGCCCCCGTGCTTGGATGTCGGCGCAGAGGCCGCCCGAGCAAGCGACATTCAAGCCCAATCCGCGGAATTCTGGTTCGGTGACCACGCCAATATCTTCGTATTCGTCGCCCAGGAAAAAGGTACAGGCTACCGACACCAATTTATTATTCGTGAATGCGCCCCAGGCATAGCCGCTGGCCGCCAGCTCGGCCGCGCTCGGCCAGGTTTTGTAAATCCAGTTGGCCTCGTGGTTGAGATTGGTTAAAGCATCCGTATCTGCTTGCGCCAAGCGTCGCACCAGAAAATCGTCGGGCACACTGTAGCGTGGAAAATCTTCCAGCTCATAGATGATCCGCTCCCAGGGTGCCGTTTCTGGCCCAAAGGTGGCTTCGAGCAAGGGCAAGAAGTCGCTAGGCGCGTCCAGGAAGCCGTGTACCATGTCGCGCAGATCGCTTTCGCTCAACGCGGATGGTTCCCCGCGCAATAGATAATTGCCAGCCACTTCGCCCAAGACCACGTTGGCTTGCGGCCAGCGATCCACCCAGGCTCGGCCATGTCCTGTATTGATCAAATGTTTGCCCAAAGTGATGGGGCCGGGTTCCTCGGGTGTGAACCAAGGTCGCAATTCTGCAAAGTGTGCTTGTTCGAGTTGGATCATGATTGTGGTCTCCCATCAATTGAATGAGATTCTTGTCAAACGTCAACCATCTTAGCTCATGCACATTTCGCGTTTGACGAATTATGCGCCAATTCCTTGATCTCGTTAAAGCTTTGCCAAAAAATTCAGCACCAGTTGATTGAACAATGTCGGTTGCTCCATGCTGGGCAGATGCGCCGTGCCTGTAATCACTGCTGTTTGCGCCCCAGCAATGGTTCGCCCCATCAACTCGGTGGCGTGGATCATCGCTGGCCGATCCAGATCGCCACTGATGATCAAGGTGGGCACGCGCACTTGCTCGAGCCGCGTAGCCGCAGGCGGGTCGAGCGGTTGATATTCTCCCAACTCGAGTGCCTCGTTGCGCAGGGTGATTGTATCCATCTCGCGCACACGTTGACGCAATACTGTATCCACTTGATCGGGCGTGCGGTGCGGGCCGTCCACCCACATCTGCACCTCCAACTCGGCCACGCCTGCATAATCGCCCGCATCAAACTTGGCATACATTTCTTCGCGCTGCGGGGGCGGCTTGCTGACAAATTCGTCGCCGCTGGGTTGACAGGCCACCAGCACGAGCGCACTCGTCCGTGCGGGATAGGCCAGGGCAAAATCGAGCGCCGTGGTGCCTCCCATCGAGCAGCCGCAAAGCTGCGCCTGCGGAATGTCGAGATAATTGAGCAGTTGCAACAGATCAGCATGGTGGGAATAAGGGTTATCTACGAGCGCAGTTTGCCCATAGCCACGCAGATCATAACGCACGACGCGATAATGCTGCGCAAAAGTGGCAAATTGCTCGTCCCACATACGTGAATCGGCGATGCCGGCATGGAGCAATACCAAAGGTCGGCCTTCGCCAACAACTTCATAATAAAATTCTGTACCGTCTGATGCAGCAAACTTTTTTGTCATATTGTTCTTATAATGCATGTCCACCGGAGACTTTGACCACATTCCCGGTCAGCCAGCGCGCCTGGTGAGAGGCGAGAAAAACGATCGCATCGGCGATCTCGTCCGGTTGACCCAGCCGCCGCATCGCAATCTCGTTCACCAACCACTCCTCGACATCGGCGGGAATGTAGCCGGTCTGCGTCGGTCCCGGCGCAACCGTGTTGATGGTAATGCCCAACGGCCCGATCTCGTACGCAATGCTGCGGGTGAACGCCTCGATCGCTGCCTTGCTCGCTCCATAGCTGATCTGCCCTGGAAAACATTGCGACGAATCGGTGCTCAGGTTGATGATGCGGCCATCGCGTCCGCCACGCTGTTGATAACGGCGCACAAACTCGGCAATCATCAATATGGTGCCTTGGGCGTTGACGGCGAAGGTGTGTTGTAATGCTTGCGCCGAGATGGTGAAGATCGTGTCGGGATCCTCGTAATGGGCGGCATTGTTGACCAAGACATCAACCGGGCCAAAGGTCTGCTCGACTTGATCGAACAGAGCAACGATTTGGGTAGCATCGGTCAAGTCTGCCTCGAGTGCGGCGGCGCGGCCACCTTCTGCCAGAATTTCTTGGACAACCTGCTCCGCGGTGAGGGTGCGCAAGCCATGATACAACGCCATGCTGGGCTCCTTGGCAGCAAGCGCTTCCTCCATGCTGATCCCATACGGCTCCGGTGCGGTGCGCAAATAGGTGATGAAGACCTTCGCTCCTTGGCGGGCAAAGGCGCGTGCAGCTGATGCGCCAATACCATGTGGGTTGTTGGCGCCAGTGATGAGCACCGTTTTGTCTTGCAGCTGTGGATCGATCATAATGGATGCTCCTTCCCCATCGCGCTCAGGAGTTGTGTTACGACGTCCTCGACTGGCTGTTCACTGTTATCGATGCGCTGATCGTACTCGTGCAATTGCTGCTGCCAACCATACAACAAACGCACTTCGTCATCGGTGAGGATTTGGCCCCGTTTCTGATTGCGGCTGAGGGCTTCCGCCAACGCAGGTAACAAGAGCACAATCTTCGCATCAAATTGCTGCAATGCTCGCCGGTAGATGCTCGCCGTCTCGTCAGTCAGCACATCCAAAATCACAACATCATAGCCAGCTTGCTGAAAATTTTGGGCCAACAAACAGGCATTCTGCGCTCCGAGCCGCAACTGGGCCATGCCGGCTTCGCCCTGCCAAGGTGGAATATGCGGCTGCACCACCATCGACCGGATCAGATCGACATCGATCACCACACAGCGGGGCAGGCGAGCGGCCAGCTGGGATCCAGTCGTGTTTTTGCCTGCGGCGGGCGGACCAGTCAGGATCAAGATCATGCGTGGTTATCCACAAGCCTATAGCTGGAAAAATTGCCGTAAGCCGCCACTATACAAGTGGTTGAACGCGTCGGTCGAGTCCAGAAATTGATCCACCGCGCCGAGGTGTTCGGGCAACGCCAGCACTTCCGCGCCGCGGATGGCGGCGCGCAGGGCCTCCACAAAGTGATCGGCACCGCTCACTTGAAACGGCCGGGTGTAATAGGGTCGCACCGTTGGCTCAATCGGCGGCGTGAGCCCCAGCGCATTCTGCTTGTTCGCCATGTATTCATAGGCAGCACTAAGATGTCGCTCGCGTTCCGGCCACGACTGGGCGGCGGTGATAGCGAGGAACATGGGCCGCAATTCGTTGGCGCAAGCCAATTGCCCAAAGGCCGTGCCAAACCATTTGATGTAGGGCGCATATTGCCGTTCTTGCAGAAAGGCGAGCTTCATCAAATCATGAACCAGGCGAGCGGCGACCCAGCGCGAGCCGAGCTCATCCCCCGTCTGGCCACAGCGCCCCATAAACGCTTGTTCCTCAGCGATGCGTTTCCACTGGGCGGCGAGCAGATAGAGCCACACATCGTGTGGATAGTATGCCAGCCGCTCTCGCAGCAGTGTCAGCTGCCCCAGCCCATCGTGGAAGACGCGGCCGCGTGCCAGGGTCAATAACACGTAATCCGGCACGCGCAGCCAATCGATGGCCCGGATTTCGCCGAAGGGATCAAACTGCAGATAGCGGCGCAAAAAGTCCTCGACGGTCGTGATGAGGACACTGTGCGCATTCGGCGCGGGCTGATCATCTGGTTGCGCCATGTTGAGCGGATACCCATGAATGGCGAGTGGCAAGGCTGCGCGCAACTGGTGGTCGAGCGCAGCCCGGTGAGTTGCATGATCCGCTGGTGCCAGAAAAAGTTGCAACCGCGGCCCCCAATTGTGATCGGTGGATTGGTCGTCGTCAAAACCCAGCACCTCGGAGCCAGGACCGAGCAAAGCCGCCGAATAGATCAGTTGCGGAAAGTGCGCGGTCAAGATGGGCTTGACGGCCTCCTCATAAAAGGTCTCGCTCAGCTCAAGCCCGCGCAATGTAGGCTTCATGGGGATGCCGCTTCTTGTTGTCGCTGCCAGGCGACGACATCTTGATAACGAACCGTACCGCCAAAAAGATCCAGTGCACTACCGATGGTGAGATCGACGCGGCCGCGGCCGAGCGCCTTCACCCGCTCCAAGTCGCTGAAGGCGGTCACTCCGCCGGCGTAGGTGACGGGCAGCGGCGACCACTCGCCCAACCGTTCGACCAGCTCATCCTCAATGCCCATGCGTTTGCCTTCCACATCCACCCCGTGCACCAGAAATTCAGCACAGGAGCTGGCTAATTGTTCCAGCGTCTCAGCGGTGACTGCCAGCGTAGTAAAGCGCTGCCAGCGGTCGCTGACCACCCAATAGTTGTCATCCCGCCACCGGCAACTGAGATCGAGCACCAGCCGCTCGCGGCCCACTGCCTGCACCAGTTCGGCGAGCCGGCTCTCATCCAGCGCGCCGTCGCGAAAGATGTACGAGGTGACAATCACATGGCTGGCGCCCGCGTCGAGATATTCCACTGCATTCTCCGGTGTGATGCCGCCCCCCATGTGCATGCCGCCTGGGTAGGTGCGCAGGGCTGCCAGGCCTGCTTCTCGATTGCCTGGCCCCAGGGCGATCACATGGCCGCCGGGCAGATTGTCGCGGCGGTATAGCTCGGCAAAATAACTCGACGGGCGCTCGCTCTCGAAATTGGTCACGCTCCCTTGGGGATCGTCATCGCGCAGGGTAGAACCGACGATCTGCACCACTCGGCCCGCCCGTAAATCAATACACGGTCTAAATCGCATACCTTCGTTCCTTATGCTGGCTTGCGGGCTTCGATCAGATATTTCCAAGCCGTGAAGCGCAAGGCCTCGCCCGCTACCAACTGTTCTTGTAACTGCCACAATGCCGACTGGTGGGTGGCGACCGAAAAGCCGGGCACCAACCACGGCACTGCTTTCAAATAATAGACGATTGTCGCCACATCGCTAAAGGTCAGCGCGCCCGACCACTCTTCGGCATTCACAATTTCGAGCCCAGCGGCCTGTAAGCGAGGCAGATACCTCTCCGGCGTCGCATCGGGCCATTGGGGTTTGGCCCCAAAGACCGCTAGCAGATCGTGCGCCCACAGGCCGTGGACTTGCTGCGTCAGAAAAGTACCGCCGGGAGCCAGCATGCGTGCCACCTCGGCTGGATTGAAGGATGCATGGCGATTCAAGATCAGGTCAAACTCCTCATCGGCAAAGGGTTGGGGCCCATCCTCCGCAGAGGCGACCTCGAAGACCGTCACGCCCAGCGGAGCCAAACGTTCGCTCGCCAACTGGAAATTGGGCGGATAGCTTTCCGT
>CAZMRA010000002.1:0-7518 GCA_964568485.1 uncultured Caldilineaceae bacterium
ACCAGTCAACCAAGTGCCACCGTGCAGATCAACCTCTATCCGCCCACCGGTGTGCAGATCCAGGGCAGCTGCGCCAGCGATCCGGCGGTGCCCGCCTGCGTGACCTTCACAGCCGACAACTGGCAGCATCCGCAGACCGTCAGCTTCCAGGGTCAGCAGGTAGGCAGTGGCGAGATCGAGCACACCATCGTTACCAGTGATCCGCATTACTCACAGCTCAGCGACCCACTCGTCAAGGTTACGGTCACTGGCCAGAGCAAGCCGAACCCGGGTGGCAACGACGAGCACGACCCGATCGACAGCGATGGTGACGGCATTCCTGACTCCGTCGAGTGCCCTGGCGGCATCGACTGCCCGGACAGCAACAACGATGGCATACCCGATTATCTCGATCCCGACAACAATGGCGGTACGAGTCCCGGCGGGAACGAGGATGATACCCCCAATTCGGAGATTCCTGGGGAAGGTGGCGAGGCGAGTCAGCTGCTCTTCTTGCCTATGATTGGGAGGTAATAAATGAGTTTTCACCACCGGTGAATCACTTGCGCTCTTGCTCAAAGCGGCCTAGAAGAATGGCACTTTTCTTTGACAAAATGGTCGAAACATGATATTATTGTCAAGTGATTTAGTGCCTATTCGAGGAGCGTAACCAGTGAGAATTCGCAATGTAAAGAGTATTCAACGCAGAAGTCGCAGCAATCAAGTCCACCCGTTGGGCAACGGTCGCTACCAAGTTGTCAGCGGGAGGAGTTATAACGTATATGATGTGACACTGCGTGCAGATGGTGGGGTGTGCTCGTGTCATTGGGCAAAGCACCGTTTGGGGCGCGACCGACGCAGTGCCTGCAGCCATGTGTTGGCAGCGATCAACTTTGCCGCACAAGAGGCAGGCGCCACCTCGGTCAGCGCTTGGAACAGTGCCCAAGATGCACAACGCCAGCATCGTCGGACCATTGACATCGGCGATGGGGTTCTGGTGACGGTGCGCAGAGAGCGCAAGCATGGGGAAGCGACTGACCCCAATTTGCAGTCGCTTTACAACGATTAGTTTCGCACCCACCAGTCATCCTGGGTCGTCAACCACAAAACATGACACATCTCCCAGACTTCGAGATGTGTAGATAACAAAGACCTCTTTGGTTCAAGCGGCAGAGACAAGCAGCCGCGACAAACCAAGGAGGTCTTTTGTATATCTGGCAGACTAGCCGATGAAGTGATATCAGAGGGGTAACCTACAGAAGGCTTGGTCATTCGTTTTTGATGCACTCACCTCACTTCCCCTGCCCCTTTGGGCTAAATCGAAATGAGTGATGTGCTCCCCTCAGCCACTGCTGCCCAAACGGACCCAGTACAGATAATGCCTATGTGCACTGGTCTATTGGTTTCTTGCCAAAGCCGAGTACAGTAAAACTAGCTACCCCGCGCTTGCTGACCGTTGGTAGTCTGTCAAGGAGAAACTAATGCGCTCTTCACTGTTTTTAATCCCCGTGTTCGCCCTCGTGCTCATGGGTGGTTGTGTTGCCGGGCTCAGCCCAGATACTGGATCCCTGACCACCTTACCACTAGAACAGGCAGCCACCACGACGCCATCTCCAGAGGAAGAACCAGCTGATCCACAGGAGGTGATGACTGATACCGCGCCGCTGACCACAACGAATGAATTGACCGCCACCGCGTTCCCCACGCGCGCAACCGCAGAACTCCAGGATGCCAATGGCAACATCGTTGGCACTGCCTCCCTGACTGAAACCGAAGGAATCGTCTCGCTCCGGGTCGAAGTAAGCGGCTTCGCAGCTGCCGAACCGGGTGAACATGGCATCCACTTTCACCAAGTGGGCCGCTGTAGCCCCGACTTTGCGGCGGCCGGGGATCACTTCAATCCTACCCATGCCAAACATGGGTTTGATAACCCTCAAGGCTTCCATGTGGGCGATCTGCCCAACCTTGTGATCGACGAAGAAGGAAATGGCATCCTAGAGTTAAATGATGATACGGTCACCCTCAGTGCTGGTGAGCGCTCTTTGCTCGCGGCCGATGGCACTGCGCTGGTCATCCACTCTAATCCCGACGATTACGTAAGTGATCCTTCGGGCCGAAGTGGCAGCCGGATTGCCTGTGGAGTGATCGTGGGCGAAGGCCAATCCGCTCCCGAAGAGCCAACTCCACCCGAAGCGGTGACGGGCAACAACATTCAGCCGACCTTGCTGGCCGCCACCCCAGAACGCATCGCTTCGTTGCAGATCAGCGAAGGCTTCTCAGTGACTGTCTTTGCCAGTGGTTTGGGGAATGTGCGGATGATGGCCGAGGCGGACGATGGTACGCTTTATGTCACGCGGCGGGCGCAAGGAGATGTGCTGGCCCTGCGCGATGATGATGGCGATGGCAGTGCTGACGATCCGATTGTGGCCACCAGCGGCTTGACCAGCGTCCACGGCATCCTCATTTCGGGCACACAGATCTATTTAGCCGTCCCCACCACCATTTATGTGGGCAATCTCGTCGGCGATGGCACCATTGAAGGCCTGACGCCCTATGCAACTGGCTTGCCCGATGGCGGCCAGCATGGCAGCCGCACCATCGCTTTTGGACCGGATGGGCTGCTGTACGTGAGTGTTGGTAGTTCGTGCAATGCCTGTACCGAGACCAATCCAGAACATGCGACCATTTTGCAGGTCCAGCCGGATGGCTCCCATACGATCTTTGCGGCAGGCTTGCGCAACACCATCGGCTGGGGCTGGCATCCCACCACCGGGGAATTCTGGGGCATGGATCACGGCTCGGATTGGCGCGGCGATGAGCAGCCGCCCGAGGAGCTGAATTTGATCGAAACAGGCAACAATTACGGCTGGCCGTACTGCTATGCTGATCAGCAGATCGATCAATACACCTCTACCAATCCGCCGGGCCAAACCAAGGCCGAATTCTGTGCCCTCAGTACGGGACCGGTCTTGACCTATACTGCGCACAGCGCGCCGATTGGTATGGTCTTCTACACGGGCGAGCAGTTTGGCGAGGATTATCTCAACGATGCCTTTGTGGCCATGCGGGGCTCCTGGAATCGCCAAGAGCCGACGGGTTACAAAGTAGTGCGCATCGACTTCGATGAAAATGGCCAGCCCCTTGGCTTCGAGGATTTCCTCACCGGCTTCTTGATCGAAGAAGATGTTGCGCAATTTGGACGGCCCGCTGGGCTGCTCGTGCGTCAAGATGGTTCGCTATTACTTGCGGAAGATACCAATGGGATGATCTATCAGGTTACCGCTAGCGAGTCAGCTGCGGAATAGGTCTGCTCAAGCTATCAAGAGGCCGGCAACGCGTTGTCGGCCTCTTTGTTATCCCGAAAGAGAGGCTATATGAAAAAGTTCTGGCAGAACTACAACTTGAGTATTGTGTTGTTCTTCTTGTTTCTGGTGTCTTGGGTGATCCAAACCTACACGGGATGGATGGATTTTCGAGCTGACCAGCAGCAACATGGGGAGCTCGCGCAGTGGTTCGGTGAGAGCGGCTATATTTGGCGCTGGGGTGCGGCCACCTTTGAAAACTGGCAATCCGAATTTTTGCAGCTCTTCACCATGGTGGTGCTCACTTCATTTTTGATCCACAAAGGGAGCGCCGAATCACGCGACAGCGACGACCGGATGGAGCAAACTCTCCAACGCATCGAGCAGAAGCTGGATGCGCTACGCCAGAAAGAACAGTAAACTATGCACCAGAAAACAAAATAACACGGATACTAGCGGTCCGCTCCAATGGATGCAGGCCAAACAACTACCCCTGGCCAACCCCCGGCTCCTACGCTTTCCAGCCAACCTCTCACAGAAAGCATCTATCAACATGACCGCCGGCTCCTCACCCATGGAGACCCTCGCCAACGAGATGTAACGCTGGTTCAGAAATGTCACGGCAAGTGCTTGTCGGGCGCAGCAACAAGTTATCCAGCGGACGCGTCGCACTGAGATTATCGGCCTGAATCGAGTCCGTAGCGCGCCAGCGCGGCTCGCATCTCGTTGAGCCAAGTTAGCCCGAGTTGTCGCCCGTTCGGGAGTTGGTCGTCTCGATCCCAGCGCCACGTTACTATCATGGCGAGCATGAGCACCCGGCATTGGTGGACCAGCTGTTGATCAGCGTCTAGATAGTGCGTGCTCACCGCTTCAGGTGCGTGGGCGATATCAAACTCGACTGGCCCGCGGCAACATGTCTCAAGGTCTATGAACAGCAGCCCTTGCTTCGTCCTGAGCAAATTGCCTGGGTGTGGCTCGCCGTGGAGCATCTGCTCGGTATTACCCCGATCACCAATCGCCCGCCGCAGGCTTCGCAACGTGTCGCTAAGAAGCGCTCGGTCTGCGTCAGGAAGATCGGGAGTATGGTCGTGGCTCCCCACCAGCCATTGCGCCTGCGCGACTCGCTCCGTGAAGTGTGGCGTCGCAATGTCGATCTGGCGCATGCCGGCATGCAACCGCGCCAGCGCGCTTGCATACTCACGCGGCCCGATCGCTCGAACCGACACAGGTTCGTAGTAAGTCCACAGTGTGACTACAAAGCCGTCACGCTCGTAGACGCTCGGCTCCACTCGCGGATCCAGTGCAGCCACCGGGCTCTCAGTCTCTGCGAGCCGTTGCGCAAGCGTGACTTCGAACTCTGCCGCCCGCCTGCTCTGCTCTTCCGCGACTCGGGCAACCACGTCGCAAGGCAGCAGGCGCAGCGTAAGCTTGTTCGAGTCTTGCAGGACGATCACTTCATCGACCGTCAGGTCAAGTGCCGAGGCGGTCGCCATCGCCGCAGCTACTGCACGCGGAATTTCTGATGCCAGCATCGTTGCTTACCCTTTCCCGGCTCGCACAGGGGAGCGTTCGTCTTGTCCGGATAACCAATGTGTAAAGAGAGTGTCTTGACCAGTCGCTTTCGTTACTGGAGGCAATCCAGTTATACATTCCATCTTACGCCCTCCGTCCTAATACAACGCTGATTCGCTACCTCCAAGGTTGCTTGCAACAGAGGCTCAGCATACAATGGCCGCACCAATCAACCTTGTCTTGTGAGCGAGCAGTATGTCCGAGTTTGTTACCTATTCGATCATCATCGACGACCTGGTCTTTGCCGATGGACAGACCTGCATGGGCGTGTTGGGAGGCAGTGGTCCCCAAACGGCATTTGGGATGAAGTTGTGGACCAACTCTGTGGGGCTGGTTGGTGGGATTGGTCAAGACTTTCCCGATACGGCGTGGGCGTGGTTAGCGGCCATGGAGATCGACACCGCTGGCGTGCGCACCTCGGCCCAACATCCAACGCTACGCGCCTGGCAGCTCTTTGAAGCCGATGGCCGGCGTACCCAAGTTTGGCGCACCCAAGGCCAAGCCATCCCCGAACAACTGGCACTGCGTTATGAGGACTTACCCACCAGCTACCAACGGACAAGTGGTTTTCACTACGGTGTTCACCCGGAACAGCCCAATCTTGCCGTGGCCGCGGACCTCCAGGGCAATGGGGTCACCGTCAGCATCGAGCCGTTCAAACACGCCGAGCGCCCCTTGCGCCCCAGCGCGCTACAGACCTTGGTGAGCGCTGCGCCGATCTTCTCGCCCAATCAATATGAAGTGACCACCATGACAGGCATCGAAGATCCGCTGGCGCAGATCCGCCATTTGGCCGCGGCCGGCGCGCAGATCATTGCATTGCGGTTGGGCGAACAAGGCTCACTGGTTCACCGAGCCGATCGCAACGAAACCTGGCACATTCCCGCCTACTCGACCACAGTTGTGGATGCCTGTGGTGCGGGCAATGCCTATTGTGGGGGCTTTCTGGTCGGGTGGTTGCAGACGAATGATCTACGAATGGCGGGGCTGTATGGCGCAGTTGCCGCTAGCTTTTTGGTTGAGCAAGTGGGGTTACCACCAGCCAACTTGACGCGCCAACGGCAACTCGCCAAACAACGATTGGCCGAATTGGCCTACACAACCAATTCAATTTCTCTGGCGCGGTGACAGGCCACCGACCGCCCAGGTTCGATCTCTTCCAGCTCGGGCCGCACCTGTTTGCAAACATCCAAGGCAAATGGGCAACGCGGATGGAAATAGCAACCCGATGGCGGATTAACTGGGCTGGCTACCTCGCCTTTAGGGATCGAGCGCGAGGCTAGCTGCTCTGAAAACGAAATCTTGGGCAGCGAGGCGATCAAAGCGGCGGTATAGGGGTGCTTGGGCTGGCGGAAGAGGAGCTGCGGCGGGCCAATCTCGACAACCCGCCCCACATACATCACCAACACCAAACTGCTGATCTGGTTGACCACACTCAGATCATGTGAGACAAACAGGTAGGTCAGCCCTAGCTCGTCTTGCAGATCCATCATCAGGTTGAGCACTTGCGCCTGCACCGAAACATCCAGCGCCGATACCGGCTCATCCGCAATGATCAAGCGTGGGCTGGCCGCCAAGGCCCGGGCAATGCCAATGCGCTGCCGCTGCCCACCACTAAAGGCATGGGGAAAGCGCTGCATATACTCGGGGCGCAACCCTACTTTGCGCAACAGATCGGCCACGCGATCTTGGCGCTCGCTGCGTGTGCCAATATTGTTCACCCGCAGCGGCTCACTCACGATATCAAAGATGGTCATCCGGGGATTGAGCGAAGAAAAGGGATCTTGAAAGACCATCTGGATCCCGCGCCGCAGTGGGCGAATTTCATCCATGCTCAACTTGGCCAGATCGACCACCTGATCCTCGTGCGTCCGGTAGAGGATCTCACCGCTGGTTGGCTCCATGGCCCGGACAATACAGCGGGAGGTCGTGGTCTTCCCGCAACCACTCTCACCGACCAAGCTCACCGTCTCACCTTGGCGAATGGTGAAGTTCACATCATCCACCGCGCGCACAACGCCAACCTTACGCCGTAGAAGGCCCCGTTCAACCGAAAAATGTTTCTTTAAGTGATTAACTTGCAGCACAATGCTCGGATCCGCATGAATGCTTTTCGTTTCCGTTGGTGCAGCATTGGCTTGCGTTGATTCAAGAATGGTCATTCGCTTCAGTCCATTGATGGTGTGTCAAAACCTATCGAAAAGCACGCCTAAATGCCGATAGGCTTTAAGCCCCCGGGTAGAGGAAGCAACTGGCTTGATGATTGGTCCCGACGGTCGTCAATTGTGGCTCTTTCTGCTCGCAGACCCCTGGCATATACGCGGGGCAGCGGGGATGAAATGGGCACCCTGCTGGCTTATTCTGCGGATGGGGGATGGAGCCTTTCACCGAAGGCAGCCGTTCACGCGGGGCGGCTTCGATGCTGGGGATCGACGTCATCAGCGCCTGGGTATAGGGATGCTTGGGATTGGTGAATAGCTCTTTCACCGGCGCCCGCTCCACCACACGGCCCAGATACATCACAGCCACCTCATCGGCCATCTCGGCGATGACCCCCAACGCATGGGTGATGAAGATCATGGCCATGCCCTGCTCACGCTGCAGATCTTGCAACAAGTTCAGAATCTGCGCCTGGATGGACACATCCAGAGCGGCCACCGCTTCG
>CAZMRA010000002.1:7528-34634 GCA_964568485.1 uncultured Caldilineaceae bacterium
TGGTCGGTTCGTCGGCGATCAAGACCTTGGGATTGGTGGCCAACGCCATTGCAATCATGGCCCGTTGACACTGCCCACCGCTCAAGCGGTAGGGATATTCGTTCAATCGCTGTGCAGCATTGGGAATGCCGACGCGCTGCAGCCATTCTTCCGCAATCGTGGCGGCTGCATTTTTGTCGATCTTGCGGTGCAGGCGGATCGCTTCAACAATTTGATTGCCCACCGTATGCACCGGGCTGAACGAGGTCATCGGCTCTTGAAAGATCATCGAAATTTCGCCACCGCGGATCGAGCGCATCTCCGGCCCATCGGCGGGGAGCTGCAACAGATCAATGGTGCGCGTTTGGCCGGGGCCTTCCTGGCGCGTGTACAAAATTTGCCCGTCCACAATGCGGCCCGGTTTATCCACAATCTGCAAGATGGACTTCGACGTGATGCTCTTGCCGCAACCACTCTCGCCGACCACCCCCAACGTCTTGCCGGGTCGCACCTCCAAGTTGGCGCCGTCTACCGCCTTGACAATCCCTTCCCGCATGAAAAAATAGGTTTGCAAGTCTTTGATCTGGATAAGCGGTGGGGTAACACTGGAGTCTGCGGCGGACGACTGTTGCGCCACTTCGCTCCCACGCCCTAACTGATTGATTGCTCTCTGTTCCATAATTCACCCATTAAGGATTTACGCAGCACTGATACCATTCGGAAAAGGTACAGTCAGGCTTACGTAAATTCTAGGTTGTGCTGTAGGGATCAGCCGCATCGCGCAGCCCATCGCCCATGAAGTTCAACGCCAAAATAATCACAATTACCGGGATAGCTGGCAGCATAAGCCAGGGGGTTAGGGCAATCGATTGCACGTTCTGAGCCGCTTGCAACAACACTCCCCAACTGATGGCGGGCGGACGCAGGCCCAACCCCAAAAAGCTCAAGGCGGTTTCACTGATGATCATAAAAGGGATCGCCAGCGTGGCGGCTGCGATCAGGTGGCTATAAAACGAGGGCAGCATGTGCCGGAAGATCACATCTCGCCAATTGGAGCCCGCCACCACCGCTGCCGTGACAAAATCCTCTTCGCGCATCGCCAAGAAACGGCCGCGCACCACGCGTGCCAGGTCAGTCCAAGCAAAGAGCGACAGGATGATGGTAATCGCAATATAAACTTGGATCACACTCCAGTCGGGCGGCATCGCTGCGGCCAAACCCATCCATAACGGGATGCTCGGAATCGAGCGGATGATCTCAATACAGCGTTGGATAACATTATCAACCCAGCCACCAAAAAATCCGGAGATCCCACCCAGGGTAATGCCCAACGCCAGACTCAAAAATACCCCAATTAGCCCCAGCGTCATGGACGTGCGCGTGCCGTAAATAATGCGGGAGAGCAGATCACGGCCCTGAAGATCGGTCCCTAGCAGGAAGAGTGTCTCTTCGGCCCGGTACGCTTCCGGATCACTCACACCGATGAGGTGCCGATCGGTCTCGATGATGCCGAGCCACTTATACTCAAACCCACGCGCAAACAGCCGCACCGCAATCTTTTGCGTGCAGTCGGCTTCGTAAAATTTGGCTAGGGTAAAGTTATCGCGTTTGCCTTCCACGGCACAGACATGGGGGCGGAAGCTCCCCTCATCAAAGAGATGAATTGGTTGCGGCGGCACAAGCGCACGCGCTGAACGCCCTTCACGCGGATCGCTGACAGAAAAGAATTCTGCCCCCAGCGCCACAATGTAATACAAACAAACAATGATCAATGCGATGACCGCCAGACGATGACGACTAAAACGCCACCAGATCAGTTGGCGTTGGGAGGCCACGCTGACTTGGTCTTGACCCGCCAATTCTGCGTCAACAGGAAGTGTAACTGCTTGACTCATGGGTAGATAACCGTCATTTCATGAATAGAGGAGCAAACTTGTTCAGGAGCGCCCTATTGCAGCCGTACCCGAGGGTCGACCAGCGCCAAGAGAATATCGGAGAGCAAGGTGCCAATCACCGTCATCACCCCGATCATCAAAATAATTGAGCCAGCCAAGAACATATCTTGCGAGAGTAGCGAGCGCAAGAGCACTGGCCCCAGTGTCGGCAGATTTAACACTACCGAGACAATGATGCTACCCGACACCAAGAAGGGCAGGATGTAGGCGGTCATGCTAATGATCGGGTTGAAGGCTAAGCGCACGGGGTATTTAAAAATCAGCTGCCATTCGCTCATCCCTTTTGCCCGTGCGGTAACCACATAGGGTTTGCGCAATTCATCGAGCAAATTGGCACGCGTAATCCGGATCAAGGCGGCTGTTCCCGATGTCCCTAGCACGATTACGGGGATGACCATGTGTTGGAGCAGGTCTGACACACGACCCCAACTCCAGGGAGCAGTCACATATTCAGGCGAAAAGAGGCCACCAATGCTAAACCCCCAAAGATCCCAGGCAAAATACATCATCACCAAGGCCAATAAGAAATCTGGCACAGCTAGGCCAATAAAGCCCAAGGTCGTGGCCATATAGTCCTGCCAAGAGTATTGGCGGACGGCGGAATAGATCCCAATCGGGATTGCGGTCAGCCAGACAAAAACCACACTGCCCAAGGCCAACACAATCGTCAACGTGAGGCGTTCACCGATGACTTGGGTCACGGGCACACGGTACTGAAAGGACATGCCCAAATTTCCCTGCAAGATCTGGCCCATCCACTTGCCGTATTGCACATAAAAGGGTTCGTCCAAGCCGTATAAGGCTCGTAAGCTGGCAGCTTCTTCTGCGGCCACTTGCGCGCCTTGCGCCTCCAAGGCGGCAATATAGGAAGTCACATAGTCACCTGGGGGCAATTGAATAATCAAAAACGACAGAATCGAAACGGCCCAAATGGTGAGCAAACCATAGCCCAACCGCTTGATAAAATATTGGATCATTCAAGCATCCTTACTGATACCGAAAGTCCTGCTGTGTTCCATCGCCAGTTCGTACCTAGATACACAGCAGGACTTCGTATGACTACATCCCCCTACAAAGCTGGTTGCCTAGCAGGGCATTCTTTATGACCAACACCTATTCAGGTAAGACAAACATTTGCTCTGGCAGACCATTGCCCGGGGTCTGAGCATAGACCACCCATTCAAAGGGCTTAGGCACATTACGCACGTTGTTCTTGATGATCGTTGTGTATACAGGGACATCCACAACAACACCGAGACGTGGCTGGTTATCGCAAAGGATCTCAGTCCCCTCGATAAAGAGTTGGCGACGGCGCTCAGCATCAGGCTCTTTGGTCGCTTCCCAATGCTTCAAGACCAAATCCTTCACCCATTGTGGGCCATCATACGCAGCTGGATCCGGCTCGGGATCATTTGACCAAACATCGGCCACAGGAGCCCAGCGTTCCGTTGGCAACAAGCGGGGCAACGCCTCGGGGTTGAACTCACCCGTCTCGAAGATGCTCATCATCGATTGATTGGCCTCGGTGCGCTCGATCCACAAGCTGCGCTCGACCGGATTGACCGTCATATAAACGCCGACATTCTCGGCCCACATCTGCGCAATCCGTTCGCCGATGCCCGGATAGTCGAGGAACGACCCACTCACTGCATCCAAGCGCAAGGTCAAGCGATTGCCATTGGGCAGCAAGCGGAAGCCTTGGCTGTCCTTTTGATCGAGGCCAATGCTATCCAGAATCTCATTGGCCTGATCGGGATCAAATTGGCCCCACTGCTCATCCCAGCGGTCCGAATTGTAGTAAGGCGGTGTATTGGCGGGGCACATCGAAGCCGGTGTCCCCACGCCGAGGAAGAAGGTCTCGTTGATCTCTTCACGTTCGATGGCCAGTGACAAAGCCCGACGGAATTCGACATTGTGGACGGTGTACTCTGCCGTGTCCGGATCTTCGTTCCAGTCCATGTTAAAGGCAACCTTCACCGGGTGGCGCGTGCCGCTGAGCCAGAAATCGACAAAATAGTCGCCTTGCGCCTGATTTTCGCGAATCACAGGCAACTTAGCGAAGTCAATGTGGCGACCCTGAATGGTGTAATTACCCGCAATCGCTCGCAGATTCAACACCTCTAGCTCTTCCACCAATTCCATCGAGATTCTATCGAAATAGGGCAACTGATTCCCTTCGGTATCAACCGCCCAGAAATAGGGGTTGCGCTCAAAGATCAACTCGTCCGAAGCCAAGATGGTCACCGGTTTCCACGGGGCCATGACCGGCAACTCGGGATTCATAGCCGCATCATTCTTGGCCAAGAAGAAAAGGTTCCAGGTATCGAAGCCGGCTTCCTCGGCCATGGCGGTCACTTCTTCCATACCGATAAAATCAGGATGGAATTGTTCCAGATAGTGGCGCGGCGCATACAAACCACCACCGGAGCGGCCACCTTGCAGATGCCCAGCAACAGTCGACGAGGCTAAGTTGACGGCAAAGGTCGGGAAGGAATCTGCAAAGGTAATCGAGAAAGTAGTGTCATCGATCTTCTCGAAGGTGGCGAGCTCACCGCCCCAGACAATCCACCATGGCTTGGCCGGCACCAACTCATCGTTGGCGACAATATAGTCGCGCCAGAAGATATAATCATCAGCGGTAAAGGGCGTACCGTCCGACCACTTCAACCCTTCGCGCAGATAGATCGTCCAGGTGGTTGCATCCTCGTTCGACTCCCATTTCCAGGCCAAGCGTGGGCGCAACTCAGTCGCGCCTGCATCCCAAAAGATGGTGTAATCGTTGATCCACCGTTCATAATTTTGGCGATCGCCTGGGCCGGTGAAGGCACCACGCAGGACGCCACCATAGCTACCGATCATCTCTGCAGGCTCGATGACCAGTGGGTTGCTCGGGAGGCGCTCTTCCACTGGGGGCAGATCCCCACTCGCAACTTGTTCAGCTAGGCTGGGCGCTTCGTTAAAAGAGCTGGGGATTGTTTCGGAAATTGTCGGCCAGCAGGGGTTCTCGCTTGTACAAGCTTCACGTTGTGTCTGGTATTCATCAAGCACGGGACCAGAAGATTGGGCACCAGGGGCGCCCTCACTCCCAGCTGTAGCAGCGGTCCCTTCGGCAGAGCCACTAGCAGCGGGCTCACTCGGTGATGAACCACCACCACCGCCACAGGCAGCTACGAGCACCATAACCGCAACCACCATCAGTGTGAGCAAAAATGGTCTACTCAACAAACGTTTTTGTACAATCATTCATTCCTCCGGTATTCCTCAAATGTGGGTTTAAAAACCATTATTCATCACTGTTGGCTACCAATTGGGAAGTGAATAATTTGTGGTCAAATTCCTAAATGCCGGTCACTAGTGACTATCAATCATCGCAGATCGGTTGTAGATGATGCCTGCTCGATCTACACCGACAGCAGGGATAGAGATGTTGAGATGGACAGCTAGTATCAGACGACAAAGAGGAATCGACCTCGACAACCAACAAGTTGATGATAATGTCCAAGGATGTGGATATAGTGTGTCGCTTCTGCCCAACCTTTCGTTCAGGTATGCCAGCTATGAGTAACTCGCACTTACGGAGTGCAGAGCGAACACCCACTGGGCACATGATGGGAGCGTGAACCCCCAGCTCGCAGCAACAATGATAGGTGCGCCAACTAGGCAACCCTTGTTAGAACAAGCCCCAAATTGCTCCGTTGTTGAAACGAGCAACAAAAATCATATGGTTCGATTGAAACGCAGGCGATTACAACGATGAGATAGTCTAACAGAGCTTTTATTGGCAAGGCACCCTGTATACCCTTGACCATGCACAGAGCCACGGATACATAAGCTCTCTGCTTGGTTTCTTCCTATCCTGCAATTCTGTGCCGACTAAGCTTATGGGGCTAGAATCGGACACCGCATCCAGCTGCAGGATAGCGTTTTAGCCATGAATTTTGTGCCAGTGATTTGGGTACGCCCAGATTTAGGGCTAGTAATTAGTGATTAATTGTTCTTGGTTCGATAGCCTTGGGAGTACCATCGATACTACCAGTAGAAGGGGCAAGTTGTCAATTTATGAGAAAGAAGTTGACACACGAGAGAAAATTACAAAAAACTTTTCTCCCTGCTCACCCCAGAGTAAAACTTAAACTTAGCCTTTCGTGAAGCTGAATAAGCTGCGCTTCCAAATATTGATTTCCAGGGCTTCAGCTTAATGGGATTATTTCTCAGGCTGCGCGCACCGCTCGCTTGAAGTTCCTCTTGCCGAGTCCTATACTGCTCATAGTCCAGCGCAAGTCGCAGCGCTCGGGTTGGAGAGAGCCGTTGTCAGGGTCTCGGGAGATAGCTATGAGCGAAAAGACGGTTGAGTTAAGTTTACCGGTATTGGTGCCGCAAGTGGGCGAAGCCTGTGATCGCTGCTTGGAACGGCTCGAGAGTGCCCTTCAACACTACAAAGGGATCCTGCGAGCCCACGTCGAGGTCGACAAAACACCACCGCAGCTTTGCATTCATTACGACCCCAATTTAGTCTCATTGAGCGCAGTCGAACGCATTGCCGAGCAAGCGGGCAGCGCCTTCAGCGAACGCTATCGCCATGAGCAGATTCCATTCGCCCACATGGATGTTGCCGATGCCGCCACCACCTTGACGGAACAGCTGACCAAATTGCCGGGCATGCTCCACGCCCAAGTCAACTATGCCGCGGGCCTGGCCTTCGTCGCCTATGACACTACACAACTGCAGCGTCCCGCCATCGAACACCTGATTCAGCAGCAGGGCTTCAAGGTCTTGCCCGAACAGCCCGTGATCGGCCAACCGCCCCACGAGCACGAACATGACCACGCAGCAGACGCCGACCATGCGCACGCCGATCACGATCACGCCGGTCACCACCATGGGAGTGCACCAACCTTTTTGCCCCACTGGATGCAAGAACGGTGGCCGCTGCTGTTGGTCGCGGCTGCCGGCCTCTTTTTGTTGATCGGCTGGGCAGGCGAAACCTTCTTTGGTTTGCCTGCAGCAATCGCTTTGCTCTTTTACCTCTTGGCCTACGTAGCTGGCGGCTATGATGTCGCCACCCATGCCCTACCCGGGCTGCTCAAAGGGCGCTTCGACACCGATGTGCTGATGCTGGCCGCCGCTGGAGGCGCCGCGATTCTCGGCGAATGGAGCGAAGGGGCCTTCCTGTTATTCCTCTTTGCGCTGGGCCATGCGGGAGAACACTATGCGCTGGACCGGGCGCGCAATGCAGTCAACGCCCTAGGCGAGTTGATGCCGAAGAGCGCCCTTGTGAAACAGGGCGATCAGTGGGTTAGCACGCCGGTGGAAAGTGTCATGGTCGATGAACTGGTATTGGTGCGCCCCGGCGAGCGGATTCCGGTCGATGGCGAGATTGCCCAGGGACAAAGCACCATCGACCAGAGTCCCATCACGGGCGAGAGCCAGCCTGTTTTACGCGCCACGGGGGATCCCGTCTTTGCGGGGACAATCAACCAGAGCAACGCCCTGGAAATCCGGGTCACCAAACTGGCCCAAGACAATACGCTCAGCCGGATTCTCCACCTAGTGGCCGAGGCGCAAAGCCAACAAAGCCCCACGCAACGCTTTACCGAGCGCTTCACCGGTTGGTTTGTGCCCACCATTTTAATCATCGTGCTATTGGTAATCTGTCTCCCGCCGCTGCTGGGGTGGATGCCGTTGAGTGCGAGCCTCTACCGGGCGATGTTGTTGTTGGTCGCAGCGTCGCCCTGTGCCTTGGCGATTGGCACACCGGCGGCAGTCTTGGCGGGGATCGCCCAAGCGGCGCGCAATGGGGTCCTCATCAAGGGCGGAGTACATCTGGAAAATCTGGGCCAGTTGCGTGTGATGGCCTTTGATAAGACCGGTACCCTCACGACTGGCAAATTTGTCGTCACCGATGTGATCCCGCTGGCCGGCCAATCTGACGCCGAATTGTTACGGGTGGCGGCCGCGGTCGAACAGCAATCTACGCATCCCTTGGCGCAGACGGTGGTTGCCGCGGCTCAAGCCCAGCAACTCGATCTGCCCGTTGCGGAGGAGCTCGAAAACTTGCCAGGACTGGGCGTGCGCAGTAAGCTCGGCGAGCACACGATCTTGATCGGTTCTCGCAAGCTCTTTGCCGCCACGCACACCCTCCCCGCTACTGTGCTGAATACTGTCGAGCAATTGGAAGCAGCTGGTCGCTCGACCATGATCATCGGCCAAGATCAGACGATCCTCGGGGTGCTGGGCCTGGCGGATCAGCCCCGGCAGAGCGTTGCCCAGGTGCTGACCCAATTGCGACGCTTAGGTATGGCCCACTTGGTCATGCTGACGGGTGATCATCGCATCGTGGCGGAGCAGCTCGCCCATACTGTGGGCATCACCGATGTGCGGGCGGAACTGCTGCCCGAAGCCAAATTGCAGGCGATCCAACAGTTGCAAGCTCAATATGGCCCCATTGCTATGACCGGAGATGGCATCAACGATGCCCCTGCCCTAGCCACGGCCACGGTTGGCATTGCGATGGGTGGAGCGGGCACAGCGGTAGCGCTTGAAACCGCCGACGTCGCGCTGATGGGTGACGATCTCGCCAAATTACCGTTTGCAGTGGGTCTCAGCCGGGCCTGTCGCACCCTCATCCACCAAAATTTGGCCATCTCCTTAGGGGTCATCGCCCTGCTGCTCGTGACCTCGGTCTTTGGTTGGGTACAACTCAGCGGCGCAGTCGTGCTACACGAAGGCAGCACCATTTTGGTGGTGCTGAATGCGTTGCGCCTGCTGCGCTACCGCCTGGATTAACGACGCGAAACCTGATCGGACAGCGTACACGATCTAACTAATCTATGTACGCTGCCCGATCCCAGCGCCTTTTCGGGATACCTCAGCGGACCACCACGGGCAACCACAAGTAATGGCTGCGGATGGTTGGCTCAGTAGCGAGCGGCAAAGATGTCGGCGCCATGATCACCTCGACCGTCACACTGGTGGTCTGCGAGCCCTCATCTGCAGACAGTGTTGCCCGATTTTCGAGCTGATAAGCATTGTTGGGGAGCGTCGTCAGTTGCACCACAAAGGTGACGCTTCCACTCGCCCCAGACGGCAGATCACCGATCCACCAGCGACATTGAACGGCTTCCCCCGACGTGGGTGTTGCGCAATCCCAGCCCGGCGAACTACCCTCCGGCCAAAAACTGGTGAAAGCGGGCACCGTTTCAATCAGCTCAACCCCGGTAGCCTGTGTCGCCCCTCGATTGTGATAGGTTAGGGTAAAGGCGATAAACTGGTTACCACTCGGCTCCATGATCACTTGGGGCTGGTGAGCAGTGATGTGCAATGCCAACTCCGGCGCAGGCCGCAATTCGATCGCCGTTGGGGTTACGGTCGGCAGGGATGGACCCGGCGTCGGCGGCGGATTGAGCGTCAACACCGGCGTAGCGGTTGGTGTTGCGCTTGGCAGGGCCGGTGTTGGCGGATTGTTCTCTGGCGTCGCAGTCACTGGCATGACAGTCGGTGGCGGCAATGACGGGGTTACCGTTGGCGTGCTGGTTGGTGTCGGCGGAATGATCTCCGGCATCACCGTTGGAGATGGCGTCGCCGTGATCGGCGCAGCAGTCGGCGATGGTTCCGGCAAGGTCGCAGTTGGTGTGCTGGTCGGTGTCGGCGGCGGGTTGATGCCGACATAGTAGCCAGTCACCTGGGTGGTCACGGGTTCATCCCCCAGTGCGGGAATGTTGGCAGCCACTTGGGTGGTGACACTTACTGCGCCCAAGCCCGCAATTTGCTCGACAGTGCAGGTAATCTGTTCACCAACGGTCCAAACTGTCGGCAATGGCCCCTCTAAGCACTGTAGCGGTGCGGCCTGCTCATCGCGCAAGGTTACGTTTGTCAGGAGAACATTCCCCGTATTCGTCAGCGTATATTGCCAGCGAATGGGCGTACCACGCACGATTTCGGGGCCGGGGGCCGCCTCCGCCGGTTGTTGATTGAGCAAAAGCTGCACGGCAACCCCGGGCTGGACAACAAAGAGCGCGGCTTGGGCTTGATTATCGGCGGGATTGAAGTCACCGGTGATGTGGACCGTCGCAGTATTCGTCAGCCAACCGGCCGCCTCCGGCGCGACGTGTGCGGTAAAGGTGATCACCCCGCGGGCCCCGGCGGGCAACGTATCGACCTGCCAACGGAGCGGATCTGTGAAGAGCGTTGCAGGCGGGTCGGCGGCGAGCGTGGTCAAGTACGTCAAACCGCTCGGCAACACGTCCTGGATCTCGAGTGCGGTGGTTGCCATGCCCGCCACCTGATTGGTGTAGGTCAACGTATAGGTGACGACCTCACCGGCGCGCACGACAGGCGGTGATACGTGTTTCTGCAGGGCCAGATCCGGTGCAATGCAGATGGTCGGGCCGATAAAACTTAGATATTCAGTTCCCCCGTTGCATTGTTGCCCATTTGCGCAATTGACGTTTGGACCATCACTCGGTCCGGCGCCGGAATGGTCATCATCACCGACAGCCACCAAAAATTTCACGACGCGCTTGGCCGGATCATCGACCACAAAGCCAATCCAGCGGGTGGTTTGGTTGCCACAACCCACTGGACTGCCTTGTTCCGTCCCACCACAATAGGCCACATCCCCACCGGCATCCAGTGCAAAGCTCGGCGGCGTTTCGGCCAACGTCCACGGCCCGGCTGGGGCCAACGTCGGCCAGATCGGGCTCTCCTGCATGGTGCCATCCTCAAAAAAGAGGCGGAGGTAGGCCAGGGCCCCGCCGCTACCAGTACCACCATCCCGTCCCTGGGCATAATAGGTCGTACCGGCTGGCTTGCTTTCCAGATCGCCAAACCAGCCCCCAAATGCCCGCACCGGTTCACTAAAGTGAAAGAGCAAGCCATTGGCATGACTAGAGCTGCCCCGGAAGGTATCGTTGTAATAACAGCCTGAGATGCCCGACGGTCTGGGTGCCCCATCTTGCAGAGTGGGACTGCCGTTACAGCCATCGCCTTGACCACTCGCCCACCCATCGGCACTGCCGAGCAGAGGACCATCCATGTTGCGCAAGCTATAGCTGATCGTCAACCCAGAGCTGAAGGTTGTTGGCAATACACAATCGCCGAGCTGGTTGCCACATTGCACCGTGGTCGCTTCTTGGATGACACCAGTCTCGAAGAGGAAACACTGTTGTGCGGTTTGCACTGCGCTGCGCCACGCATCAGCTTGGGCATCGACGACGGTGCGATCATAGCCTTCTTCCGGGCTGATAAAGAGGCTGGCCCCGGTCGTCGCCGGATACTCAACCACAAAGTGCCACTGATAATCGCTTGGCAGGAGCAGGTTGGGCTCACTTGGATCGTATACCAAGCCAGCCGGTAGGGTAACCGTGCACTGCTCGCCGCCGCGAAAGGGCGTATGGAGCAAGCGGAGCGAACGCACTGAGAGCAGCTGAGGTTCAACGAGGCTCGTGCCACTTAGCTCGCAAGCCAGGGAAGCAACGCCGTTGATCGCCACATCGGTGGAAAAGGTGACTTCTATCGATGCATTGAGGGCGACATCATAGGCATTCGCGGCGGGCGTGGTAGTGACCACTTGTGGGGCGCGACTGAGTAGTTGCCCGGCGTTGAGTGTGCCTGGCGAAGCCGGAAGTGGCCCTACCCAGGGAAAATCATCAGCACAGAGACCAGCCCCGATTTTCTGCAATGAATACCCCAGGGGAG
Source organism: uncultured Caldilineaceae bacterium (assembly GCA_964568485.1). Classification (GTDB taxonomy): domain Bacteria; phylum Chloroflexota; class Anaerolineae; order Caldilineales; family Caldilineaceae; genus CFX5. The sequence goes on from CAZMRA010000002.1 coordinate 19,159, forward strand.
TGGTGTTGTCTTCGCTGACGCCAACATCGACACTGGTCATGCCGAGCGCCGGTCCACTCGTTGCGGTAAATGCACCCTCGTAGCTCAAAAATTGCTGCACCACCCCAGCGGGATCAATCAGGGCAAACCCGTCGGGCGCGCCATTTTGCAGCGTGCCGGTGGCAAAGGCCAGCGCGCCAAATCCACCACCTTCCTCATCCAAAATGCCACTCAAGAGGATCGGTGTACCATAGGGCCGACCATCGCTGCCATTGTAGAATACCACCGACCAGTTCGCCAGATCCGTTCCCGCTGGGCCGGCAATTTCAATAAATTCATCCACGTCGTCGCCAACGTTATCATAGTGAAACTCGTTGATAAAGACCATTGGGGGACAAGCGGCGTGTACCGACGCAGATTGGAGCCAAAACCAACAGCAGCTCAAGAGGAGCCAACCAATGCGTCGCCACTGAATCATGATTTCTGTACGCAAATTTCGCCTCCTTTGTAAATTCATGATTTCGGGGTAGGGAAGACTACCCAAGCACTCGGTTTGGGGATTCAGTCTATGGAGGGGCGAGTCAAGCCTCAATGGGCCTTTGGGTTTTGCCGAGTTCGGAGATGTGTCTTAGGCCAAGTTGCCAGCTTGGCGAAGAAAACAAAATTATGTTAATCAGAAGCGGATCCAGTTTTGCGACAAGTAGCCGAATTGAGCGCGTTGATGCCAGGGATTCGCCTAACCCAGCTCGTTATCGGGCATTGCAAGCATTATGTCAAGCCTTGCGATTTACTAACGAAAGCGAGGAGATATGGCAGCAAATTTGCGGATAGAACACAGCATAACGCCCACTTGTTCGGTAATTGGATTTGGGCTGTGGTACAATTCCTCGACTAACTTATCGCTTAGGTAGCCCTAGCAATTTTCTGGGTGAGTGTCATCCATCGATCGATTTTGAGCAAGGCTTGCGTAAGTTTACTCATTCTCTCGCGTTCGTAATCACGATAGACGGGCGATAGTCGCAACGTCACCAACCTTGTTCACGCTAGGCTTGCATACCCTCAGTCACTATGTCAACCAATCGCACGCAATTTCTCTATATCCCCATCCTGATAGGTTTTGCGCTGATCTTTTTTGGGATGGGCTATCTGGCCTATCCTCTGTTGAGTGATGGGCCCGGATTACCAGCAATCGAGCGCAACAGTCCAGACGAGCCCGCAGATTTACAGGTCTTCTGGGAGGTTTGGCACCTCTTAGAGCGTGACTTTTATGGGGAAAAACCGGAAGCAACCAAGCGACTCTATGGCGCAGTGCACGGGTTGACCCAAGCCTTTGCGGATCCCTATACCCACTTTGTCGAGCCACGGGCGCGCGAACTCGAAGCCGACCAATTGCGTGGTAGTTTTGGGGGCATTGGGGCCAATATCGAACCGACGGAAGCTGGCTATGTGCTCCATCCCATCCCCGATCAGCCTGCGGCGCTAGCTGGCGTACTGGCTGGCGATCTACTGATTCGCGTCGATGATCAGCCCATCCACGGGCAAATGAGCAGCGATGAGGTGGTGGGCCTCGTGCGGGGGCCGGTCGATACTACGGTAGAGATCGGAGTGCAGCGGGAGAGTGAAAGTGGCCTCAGTGAGCTGAGTTTCAGTATTGTTCGGGCTGAAATCTATACACCTAGCGTCGAGTGGCGTTTGTTGGATGATGATCCATCAACCGCGACAGTCGGTTATCTGCGCCAGACGCTTTTCAGTGAGCGCAGTGCTGAAGAGATGCGCACCGCCATCAAAGAACTGATTGAACAGGGGGCCGACCGCTTTGTGCTGGATCTGCGCGGCAACCCCGGTGGTGTGGTCAGTGCGGCGATTCAGATTGCCGACATGTGGCTGGACGACGGCGTTGTCTTGCTCGAGCGCCATGCCGATGGCAGCGAGAAAACCTATCGGGCCGAGCCAGGTGGGGAAGCGGAGAGCGCGCCGCTCACGGTCCTGGTCGATGGCGGCACGGCCAGTGCCGGAGAAATTTTGGCCGGTGCGTTGCAAGATCATGGGCGAGCCCAGTTGGTCGGCGAAAAAACTTTTGGTAAAGGCAGCGTGCAGTTGGTTTATGAGCTTTCGGACCGGAGCAGTCTCCATGTCACCAATGCGCAATGGTTCACGCCCAATGGCGATCAGATCACAGGCTTGGGGCTCACCCCAGATGTGCAGGTCGAACCCGGTGTCGATCCACTGCCAGAAGCGCTCTCGTTATTAACCGGAACCACCGCGCAACTGCCAACAGAGCTCGCTGGCGAAGAATAGAACATCCCGCCCTTCGGAATTGATAGGGACGGATTCAAATAGGAAACAAAAACACGATGCAACACGAAACCGACCGTGAGGTTCGCCCAAATACAACCGCCACGCCGCTCACCCAGCTAAAACGCCAGCCGATCTTGCTTGGCTGCATTGCGCTCGTTGTGTTGTGTGCCACCTTTTTTGCTGGCTTGGCTTCGGGTTTTGGCCTGGGACGTTTCAGTCGTGGGTCGCTGGCAGCTTTGCCCGCCTTTAGCCCCAATAACGGTAGCGCTCAGGGCCGTCCTGCCAGCGCAGCCGACGCCCTAGACGAAAATTTTGATCTCTTCTGGGAAGCGCTCGATCTGGTCTATCGCGACTATTACGGCGAGATTCCCGATCCGCAAACGATCACCTATGATGCAATCCGCGGGGTGGTCAATCAACTCGGGGACCCGAACACAGCGTTCATGACGCCGGAAGAAGCCAATTTCTTCCGCACATCGATGGAAGGCAGCTTCGAGGGCATTGGGGCCCGCGTCGAATGGGATCTGGAACGCGACACCGTACGCATCGTAGAGCCGTTCGAAAATCAGCCAGCCTGGACAGCAGGTATCAAACGCGGGGATCTCGTATTGGAGGTCGATGGTGAATCGATCGTCGGCACCAACCTCGAAGATGCCATCAGCAAGATCCGTGGTCCCAAGAATAGCACCGTCGTCCTCACGGTCGAACGCAGTGGCGAGTTGGAACTGCTCGAATTTACCATCACCCGCGCCAGCATCGAGATGCCCACCATCAGCACCGATATGCTGGGCGAGAATGGGGACATTGCCTACGTGCGGCTTTATACTTTCAACCAGAATGCCGGGCAATTTGTGCGTCAGGCAGTCGAAGATGCGCTCAAGCGCAACCCGCGTGCCTTGATTTTTGATCTCCGCGGCAATACTGGTGGTCTGTTACGCCAAGCTGTCGTCGTCACCAGCATCTTTTTGGAAGAGGAAACCGTCTTGCTTGAACGCTTTGCCAATGGCGAGACGGATGTCTACACCACCGAGGGCCGCGCCCTCGATACCGAGATCCCCATGGTGGTGCTGGTCAATGAGGGCAGCGCGAGCGCTAGCGAGATCGTGGCAGGGGCCTTGCAAGATCACCAACGGGCCACCTTGATCGGCGCGACCACCTATGGCAAGGGCAGCGTGCAATTGCCCCACACGCTCAGCGACGGCTCGATCATGCGGGTGACGATTGCCCGTTGGTACACCCCGCTAGACCGTTCCATTGACGGCACGGGGTTAACGCCCGACATTCTTGTCGAATTGAGCGAAGAAGAACGCACTGCCAGCGTCGACCCGCAAATCGAGGCGGCAATCGAATTCCTAGAGAATAGCGATCAATAAGTCTATGAGCAAGCAAGCGGAAGCTAAGAACGGTACCCGTCAGGCACGGACGGTCGCTACCAACCGGCGTGCACGATTTGAATATTTTATCGAAGAGACCTACGAAGCGGGCATTGTCCTAACTGGCACCGAGATCAAATCGGTGCGCGCGGGGCGGGTGAATCTGCAGGATGGCTTTGTGCTGGTCCGCAATGGGGAAGCCTTCCTCCACAATGTCCACATTGGGCATTACGAGCAAGGTAACATCCACAACCATCAAGAGACCCGTGCCCGTAAATTGTTGTTGCACCGCCGCCAGATCGAGGAGTTGTACAGCACTGCCACCCAACGCAATTGGACGATTATCCCGTTGCGCGTTTACATCAACGAGCGAGGGCGCGCCAAGGTAGAGATCGCATTGGCGCGTGGGAAACAGCTTCACGACAAGCGGCAGACCATCGCCAAACGCGATAGCGAACGCGAAATCCGCCGAGCACTCAAAAATGATTACTAAGTCGCCAACCTCGTTGCCGCTGCGCAGCGGTACGCTCTCCTTGCCCACCTTTCTGCCCGATGCCACGCTCGGCGTCGTCCGGGCGGTTGATAGTGTGGATCTCGAACAGTGTGGCGTGCAAGCAGTGGTGATGAACACCTTTCACCTGATGCAACATCCGGGCTCGTCCACAGTTCAGGCATTGGGCGGCCTCCACCGGATGAGCGGCTGGCCCCACCCCATCATCACCGACTCGGGAGGCTTTCAGGCCTATTCGTTGATCCGGCAGAATGCTAAGTTTGGCAAGCTCACCGACGACGGCATCACCTTCAAACCGGAAGGATCCGACCGCAAATTCCAGCTCACACCCGAAAAATGTGTGCAGTTGCAAGTTAGCTATGGCGCCGATGTAGTGATGTGCTTGGATGATTGTACCCACGTCGACGATGCCGCGGCGGATCAGAGCGAGTCGGTGCGGCGGACCATCAACTGGGCCAAACGCTGCAAGCGTGAATTCACCCGCTTGGTGGAGCAAAAGAAATTGAGCGAGGAAGAGCGCCCGCGCTTGTTTGGGGTGATTCAAGGGGGTGGCTCTACGGAGTTGCGCCAACATTGTGGGGAAGCTTTGCTCGAAATTGGCTTTGATGGCTATGGTTATGGCGGCTGGCCATTGGACAAAGAGGGGGCGCTGGTCACCGATATGCTGGCCTTTACCCGCTCGATCGTCCCTGCCCACTTCCCGATGCACGCGCTCGGCGTTGGCCACCCACTCAATATCACGGCTTGCGCCCACATGGGTTATGGCATCTTCGACAGTGCCTTGCCCACGCGCGATGCCCGTCGCGGTCGGGTATACACCTTTACCAACGCAGCTATCCAGCCCTCAACCCACAGCAACGATTGGTTCCGCTTTCTTTATCTCCTAGACGATAAACACATCAAAGCCGACGAGCCGATCTCGCCGTACTGTGGGTGCCTCACCTGTCAACGCTATAGCCGCGGCTACTTGCATCATCTCTTTCAGCGCAACGAGGCCAGTTTCCAGCGGCTGGCAACCATCCATAATCTCCATTTTATGATGCAATTCATGCAAAAATTGCGCGAGATGCTTACCAACTAGATGACATCATGACGGCCCAATACACGCTATGCCTCGACCACATCTGCATTGATCTGCCTCAGACTCAGCACCCATTCACCAATCAGCCGGTGCGTGCTCGCTACTCCAGGATGAGAGCTGCCCGGGCAACTTTGCTCGGTGGAGGCCGACGCGTCGATGCGGCCTAGAGTTGCGCTGTGGCTCGTCGTGCTCCTCTTTGTCGGGCAGGCGCTCGGTTTTGCACGCTTTATCCCCCCGCTGGAGGGCTTTGATGCACTCGAACATTTTGGGTATGCGGCTTATCTCCATCAAGAAGGCCAATTGCCGGTGATTAGCGAGGAGCTGGTTGACTACTCGTACGAATTGATTGTGCAACCCCCGCTCTATTTTACCGCCATTGCCCTGCTGACCGCGCCGTTGCCCATGGCCGAGGCTTGGACCTTTGCCCAAGCGAGCGATAATCCCTATCACGAACGTGGGCTGACGACTCGCCAAACCATCACCTTGCCAGATGTGCCAACCCAGGCATGGCTGACCCTCGAAGTGGCAAGGCTTGTTTCGCTCTTGGGCGGTATTGTCACGATCCTAGCCAGTTACGGGTTGGTGCGGGCGCTGCTGCCCAATGCGCCCTGGCTGGCAGTAGCCGTGGCGGCAATTGTCGGCTTCAATGCGCAATTTTTGTTCACGGCAGTCACCATTACCAACGATGCTTGGGTACCCGCCCTCTCGACCACGACGCTCTGGTTGATTGCACGCACCGTACAGCAACCGCAACCTACGTGGCGTGCCTGGCTGCTAATTGGAGCCACGGCCGGTTGTGCAGCGTTGACTAAATACAGCACTGGGTTGATCGCGCTGCCCGCGCTCTATTTGCTCCTGCCCTACTGGCGCCGCGCAGGCTGGCGCGCATTCCTGGCCGCTTGCGGCTGGATGATCCTCGCTGCACTGCTCGTGGCGGGCTTCTGGTTTGGGCGCAACTGGCTCTTGTATGACAGCCTCGTGCCGTTTGATCGCATGGCCGAAGTACTGCCGACGATGCGTCGCCCTGCCCCCATGTCCCTCGAACAGTTAATTGCGACGATCCCTTGGCTCTTTACCTCGTATTGGGGTGTCTTTGTCAGTACGCTCGCACCCGCGCCCTATCTGGCAGTGACCAAATGGCTTTTATGGATTGGCGCGCTCGGTTTGGTGATCGGGCTGATCCGCCAGCGCTGGCAGCCCGCCCGCGCTGAACAATTTGCGCTCTTCTTTGCCCTGATCTGGTTCTTAGCCATCTTTGCAGGCGTCCTGCATTGGACACGCACGATCATGTTTGGCGAACAAGGGCGGTTGCTCCATGCTGCGGCGCCGGCGTTGGCACTCTTACTGGTGTTAGGGTATGCCGCTTATTTCCCACGCCACTGGCAGACTCAGATCGCCCTGTTTTTGGCGGTCGGCTCGTTTGGATTAGCACTCTGGCCGCTGCCCACCTTGATCCGGGCTTATAGCCCACCCGTACCCTTACCCGCGCCTGTAACGTATGATCGCACAATCGAGGCGCAGTTTGCCCCAGGTATGCGCTTGATGGGGGTCGATTTTCCTGCTGGGGCGGCGGTGGCGCCAGGCGAAACCTTGCCGCTGACCTTCTACTTTTCCACTAAGCACGCAATTGCTGGGCAATACACCTTCTTTCTGCATCTCGCAGATGCCAACAACGAGCTGATCGCGCAAGTCGATGCGGTGCCACGCCAAGGTCAACATACCACCGGGCAGTGGCAACCCGGCGCGATCTTTACAGATGAATACACGCTCACCATCCCGCCGACGGCCGATGAGACCTTGGCGACATTGAGCGTGGGCTTTTATGACTATCGCTCTCCGGACGAGCGCCAATTGGTCTATGATAGTGCAGGCAACGAACTGGGTGATCGGCTGATCCTCGGAGCGGTGCGCATTACTCGAGCCGTGGCCGAGCCGACCCAGCTTATCACCACGCCAGTAGCACGTTGGGTGAATGGGATTGAGTTAGCCGAGATCACAATAGAGCAACAATATGCGACTGGCTACCCGACCCAGCTTGGTATACAATGGCAGAGTACACACATCATTCACCAAGATTACACGGTTTTTCTGCAACTATTGGCAGAGAACAATGAAGTTCTGGCCCAAATCGATCAACCACCGCGTGGCGGCGCCCTGCCCACCTCGACTTGGCGAGCGGGCGAGCGCATCAGCGACACGTTGACCTTACCGGCCATCACCGAGTCAACCGCGCAATGGCAGCGGCTGATCATCGGTTTGTACGATAACCGGGGACAACGTTTGTTACTCGCTGAGCCGGTGGCGAATCAGGATGCTTTTGTTTTGCAAGAAAACGAATAAAAACGTTACAAAATAAAGATTGCGAGCGGCCATTACTTTGGCTGCTTGTACCCGAACAGATTGTGCACAATTCATTTGACCTATTGATAGGCTAAGCGGAGATTCTATGGAAGAGGGTTTGTACGAAGTAGCAGTGATTGGCGGTGGGATTGTCGGCTTAGCCACCGCTCTCAAGTTAACGCAGCGCCGTCCGCTGAAACTGGTGGTGATCGAAGCCGAGTCGCACGTGGCTGCGCATCAAACTGGCCACAACAGCGGCGTGATCCACTCTGGGCTCTATTACAAACCCGGCTCGCTTAAGGCGCTCAATTGTGTGGCCGGCCGCCAGGCGATGTATCGTTTTTGTGCCGAACATGATATTCCCCATGAACAGTGCGGCAAAGTGGTAGTAGCCACCCATCCCGATGAGATACCACGACTCAACGTGCTCGAAGAACGTGGTCGCGCCAATGGGTTGCAAGGCATCCGCCGCTTGAGCCCCGCCGAAATCAAAGAGCTAGAGCCCCATGTCGCGGGGATCGATGGGTTACATGTACCCGAAACTGGCATTGTCGATTACAAACAGGTTTCCCAGAAATATGCCGAGTTGATCCAAGCAGCTGGTGGCGAAATTCGCCTCAATACACGCTTGCTGGGCTGCGTGCGCACCCGCCGCGAGTTGATCTTACAGACCAACCAGGGTGAAATCCGCACACGCAACTTGGTGAATTGTGGCGGCTTGCAGTCGGACCGGATTGCCCGGCTGTGCGGCGTCGATCCTGGTGTGCAGATCGTCCCCTTCCGCGGCGAATATTACGAGATCAACCCAGACCGTCATCATTTGGTCAAAAACTTGATCTATCCCGTGCCCGACCCCCAATTCCCTTTCTTGGGCGTCCATTTTACCCGTATGATTGGCGGCGGAGTTGAAGCTGGTCCCAATGCGGTGTTGGCCTTCAAACGAGAAGGCTATACGAAGTCCAGCATCTCACTGCGCGACCTCAACGAGTTCGCGAACTATGAGGGCTTTTGGGCCATGGCACGCAAACATTGGCGCATGAGTTTGGGTGAATTCCACCGTTCCTATAGCAAAGCGGCCTTTGTCAAAGCCCTGCAACGCCTTCTGCCCGAACTGCGTGCGGAAGATATTCATCCCGCTGGGGCCGGCGTACGCGCCCAAGCCCTCACGCCTAGTGGCGCGCTGGTCGATGATTTTCATATTGTCGAAGCATGGCGCATGGTCCATGTCCTGAATGCTCCCTCACCGGCCGCAACCGCTTCGCTCAGCATCGGCGAGACCATTGCCAATATGGCAGAAAAACACTTTGAGCTCGTTGCGGCGTAATCAGGAGACTGTCGCAGGGCTCATTGGTGACTTCCAGGGTGCGGCAAGTGCCACTCAGCGTCCGCACCCAAACAGAAGGATGAAACGATGACGACTGTCGCTGAAACATTGGTAGCTCACCTGGTCGAAGCGGGTGTGGAGACCATCTTTGGGTTGCCCGGGGGCGAAAATGTCCAGGTGATGGAGGCGATCCGCCGGGCTGGCCTGCGCTTTGTCTTGGTGCGCAATGAGAGTTCGGCAGTTTTTATGGCCGACGCCACTGCCCGCCTGACCGGCAAACCGGGCGTCTGCCTCACCACATTGGGCCCTGGGGCCACCAACGCTGTTGCCGGGATAGCGCACGCCTACCTTGAACGTGCGCCGTTGCTGATCATCACCGCCGAAACCCCGGAACATTTACTCAGCTATCACACCCACCAAGTGATCGATCTCGCCGCGGTCTTTGCGCCGATCACCAAAGGGACGTTTCAGCTAACAGCTGACAACGCAAGCGCAACAGTCAGCCGAGCATTGGCGCTGACCACGGAGGGCCGCCCAGGGCCGGTCCATCTGCGCGTGAGCAACGAAGAAGCCGGTTTGCCAATCACCCAGGTGGCTGCTGCGCAAGCCCCCAAAGCACAAGACCATGAGGTGCCACTTACAGCCGAGCTAGCCAAGGCACGCGCCGTGCTGGCTCAGGCCCAGCGCCCGGTCATCATCGCCGGGGTAGGGCTGGAGCCTGATCAGCCGTACGCCTATCTGCAGCAGCTGGCCGAAGCGGCCGCAGCCCCAGTGATTGTCACGCCCAAAGCCAAGGGCGCGCTGGCCGATGACCACCCCCTGGCTGGCGGCGTGATCGGCTTGACGCGTACTGATCCCGCCTATCAACTCATCGACGAGGCCGACGCAATCATCGCCGTGGGCTTTGATGTGGTGGAACTGGTCAAGCCCTGGCAGGAGACCAAGCCTCTGATCTGGCTGGCCAATTGGGCGAATCACGATCCCCAAATCCCCGCCACTGCCGAACTGGTCGGTCCGCTCACCGCGCTATTGCCGCAGTTGATCGACAGCGAATTTGCCACCAGCGCAGATTGGGGCACAGCACGGGTAGCGGCCTTCCGCCAGCAACTGGCCGAGCGCGTCTTGCCAGAACCAGCCGCGGGGCGCATGCGTCCCCAAAGTGTTCTGGCGGCGTTGCGCCAAGTTGCGGCTCGTGATCTATTGGTCGCAACTGATGTCGGCTCGCACAAGATTCTCGCTGCGCTAGAGTGGCCAGCTTATGCGCCCAACCGCTATCTGCTCTCGAATGGCCTGTCGTGCATGGGCTATGCCGTGCCCGCAGCCATTGCGGCCAGCCTTACGCTGGGTGGCGCCATGACGGTGGCGCTAGTTGGCGACGCCGGCTTCAGCATGATCCAGGGCGAATTGGCAATGCTGCAAGAGACCGGTGCGCCGGTGTTGATCATCGTCTTTAACGATGCTGCGCTGGATCTGATCCGTTCGGCGCAGACGCGAGTGGCCTATCCACCCTTTGGGACCGAATTTTGCAATCCGGATCTACAGCAGATCGCGGCGGCGTACGGCATCGATCATTACCAGGTTCGCAACGAAGCTGAGTGTGCCACCAGCATTGCAGCAGCCCTGGCCGCGCGTCGCCCCTGCCTGATCGATGCCCAGATCGACCCGATCAGTTATCCAACTACCCCCACCCAGCATTTCCCCCAGCAGTCGTTCTCCCGAAAGCAATAATGTAATAACGTCTGATATACCGATGCCAGTTGTAGCTAGTTCGTAACACTACAGGTCCCCCAAATTATCGATTGGCGCTGCAGGCTAAGCCTGACAGGTAACTGCGGCTATCGCTAACATTTGGGTAAGCACGAAACTGGGCCTGTAGCTTTAATGGAGTAGTAAAGTAGTGCAAATATTTTTAAAAATTTTCTTACGTATGCGGCATAGCTGGTTGATCAGTCTTTGCCTGCTGTGCCTGATTGGAACGGATATCAGTCGGGCCCAGAACCAGCAAAATCTCCAGAGCTTCTTGCCCCTGGTGATGCATCCCCCTCAAGCAGCCAAGGCGACCGCGCACTGGAGCACTCCCCTAGCCCTAGCCCCCAATGGGACTGAACTATGGGTTGTGAACCCTGATGCTGATTCTGTATCGGTAGTAGACACAGTCCGTCTGCGCAAACTTGCTGAGATTCCGGTCGGACGCCACCCGTGGGGGCTCGCCTTTGCGCCCGACGGTCACCAACTCTATGTGCTGAATCGGCAAGATGGATCGCTGAGTGTCATTGATCCAGCCAGCCGCCAGGTGGAAGCAACAGTGGATGTTGGGCCAGAACCCATTGGAGTTCTCGTTAATCCCGCAGGGACGCAAGCCTATGTGACCCTCTCCTCCGCCGATCGCCTAGCCGTGATCGACACTGCACAATTGACTGTGACCGCCACGCTGACTGTAGCCCCGGCGCCCTATGCGCTGGCAATGACCCACACCGAAGCGGGCGAGCAGCTTTATCTGACCCATTTTTTTGCGCAACCACGCCCGGATGGGATCGAAGGCAAAGATGACAGCCGACACGGCCTCGTCACAGTACTAACGACCGATCCGCTGCAGGTGGAGGCGGAGATTGCCTTACTACCCGACGAGCACGGTTTCCCCAATCTCTTGAGCGGGATCGCCATTGCCAACAACCGAGCTTGGCTCCCCCATGTGCGTTCGGCCCCCGACTTGCCAACCACGCTCCGCACGACTGTTTTTGCTGGCGTCTCGTTACTAGAGCTGCAGGAAATCGGCCCGGAGAGCGCAGCTTATCTGCCGCTCAATGATGAAGAGATCTTTGGTTCGCCGGTCAACAATCCGGTGGCGGCCATCCCTTCGCCGGATGGGCAATTCTTGTATGTCGTCCTAGCGGGCAGCGATCTGCTCGAGGTGATCGACATCAGCGATCCGCATCAGCCGCGCCTGGTCAAATTTCTGCCCACTGGCAAAAATCCGCGTGGGCTAGCCATTTCCCCCGACGGGCGGCGTGGCTATGTAATGAATTATCTTTCCCGTTCGCTGACCGTAATCGATTTCACTACGCTGGCGGTGAAACAAGAGATTGATCTCACGCAAGAGACGCTGAGCGACGAGGTTCTGCGGGGCAAGATTCTATTTCACCAGGCCACTGACCCGCGACTGTCTCGAGGTTCCTGGATCTCGTGTGCCAGTTGTCACCCCGATGGCGGCACCGACACCGTGACATGGGCCTTCCCAGATGGGCCACGCCAGACGCCGCCGCTCTGGAATTCAGTAGCAACGCTACCCTGGCATTGGTCAGCCGCGCTCGATGAAGCGCAAGATGTGGAGGATACCATCCACACCATCCAGCACGGGTTGGGCTTATCCCCTGGGGCGGATCCACCCTTGTTAGGTGAGCCGCTCGCCGGTCGTTCGGCCGATCTAGATGCGCTGGCCGCTTTTCTAGTACATGGTATCGTCACCCCCAGGGCGTTTCCGACTTCCCCCGAAGCAGAAGAGGGTCGGCGGCTCTTCGAGCAAGCTGGCTGCGCAACCTGCCATGGTGGGCCGAATTGGACCATCAGCGCTTTACCCGGTCCCGCAGGCACGTTAGACCCCGACGGCAACGGCATGGTTGATAAAGTTCTACGTGATGTTGGCACGGTCAATCCGCTCGATATCCGAGGCGCAACGGGCTTTGATGTCCCATCGCTCCTCGGGGTTGGGTTAACTGCGCCTTATTTTCATGATGGGTCGATGCCGACACTCGAAGCTGTGTTGGCGTCCGGACATCCAGTACCGCAGCAGGGAGGGAATCAGCTCTCGGAAGAAGACATTGTATTAATAGCTTCATTCTTGCGCACAATTGATGCAAATACAACACCTGTTAATGTTAATGGCCGTCAATGACGACGTAAACCTAGCTTGCCACTCCCATCTGAGTCTACCAGTGGGAGGAGCGTGGAAATGACGTATAAAGTTTCAGTACAATAAGGAGTTAAACTGATGAAGCCAATCGTACATCGTTGGTTCTCATGGCTCGGGATCCTTGGTATGCTGGCTGCACTACTGCCAGGGCCAAGTGTCGTCCAGGCCCAAGCGGGAGAGATTTTCCTGCCTTTGGTGGGGACATCTCCAGGGGTGCCCCAATTTAGCATTGCCAGCCCAGCACCTGGACTCCCGCTCAGCGGCACCTCGCTCTTTTCAGTGCAGCCGAGTGTGCCAGGCACCATCACGAAAGTTGCCTTTCGTGCAGGTTCGGTTGATCTCGGCACGGATAGTACGCCCGCCGACGGTTTCCAAGTCTTTTTAGACGCGAGCAAACTACCGGCAGGCCCCGTCACGCTTGCGGCAACGGCCACGAGTCGCAGTGGAGAAACAGCCACCAAGACCATCAATGTGACCGTTGTGCCCAAAGCCCCATCCAGCACAAGTGTTGGGACGAATGGCGCAACCTTGGCTACAAACACGGGAAGCACCATCATCGTGCCCCCGGGCGCTGTTAACCAAGCCACGACGATTACCGTGGAAGACAAAAGCCAAGAACAGGTGACCGCCGATACTGGTATCGATTGGGATAGCCTAGGGGTTACCTTTTTGGGGGCGATTGATGTCCAAAGCACTGGCGAGATTGCTCGGCCGTTTGGCGTCAGTTCCGTAGGGTTTGGGAACCGCATCCAGCCAGGACAGGCGGTGGTGACCTACCGCATTCTGCCCGACGCTGATGGCGATGGGGTTGGTGAGTTAGTGGTGGTCAACGGGGCCGAATTAGCCCCCAATGGTACGATTGTTTCATCGGCAGTGTCAGGAATTGTTGTGCACCAAATGCAGATCAACAGCCCTGCAACTGCCCTGCAGGCGGCTGCTACTGGCAAACCGGAAGGTGCGCCGGGTGCGTTATTGACAATTGAAGCGAGTGGGCTTAATCCCCTCTCCACCTTGGGCAATCTGGCCATCTTCGAGTCGAAGGTGGATGGGACAACCCTGACCGTGCCAGGCGTTGTTGAGCAAGGCTTGCACGGACAAACCTTCATGGTCGTTGTGCCGCCGCTGCCGGCTGGCGACGCCACGTTGACGATCAAGAATCAGAGCACGGGCGAAAGTGCTGGTCCTTTCACCATCAAGATCCTCCCCGCCTCAACATTGGGTAAAACCGCCAAAGAGATCGTCGAAAGCTTTTTCAGTGAGAGCACAACTTTCCTCGAAGGGGCAAGCGGATTATCTCCTCAGGAAGAGCTCGAGCGTACAAAGGCGTTGGCGCGGCTCAATGACATGAAGGTACAGTTTGATCTAATCGCCGCCAACCCAGCCCCCGAAGCACAGCAGATGGTGCAGCAATTTGCCACCTTGATCGAAGGTTCAGGCGTATTGGAGGCATTAGCCACAGCTGAAGTGAGTGCCAGTGCACTCCAATGCCTTACCTCCAGTCAGAAAAACTTGCTCAACCTGATTACCTCCTTAGCCGTAATCTCGGGGTCGTTGGGGTGTGCACTGGCATTGACAGGGGCTGGGGCCGCTTATTGCGCCGCCGCCTATGCTGCGGCTGGGGCTATCGATGCCTATCTGATCGCTGAAGCACCTGAATGCCCGAAAGAACCGCCACCAGCTTGTACACCAGCGCCAGCCGCTTCTGGCCCAGGCACCACCGGCATGGGGGCTGCACCACCTCCCGGCGGGAATGGTTGTGGGAATATTGGCGGGAGTGCGGGGGGATCCGTACAAAGCGCCAGCATGAACCAGTTCGAGAATGGACGTTACATCATCCGCATTTTCCCGCAAGCGGGTGGGGGGCGTTCGTTATCTCCATTTACCGGAGCAACGGACCCAGGTGGGTACTTCTTTATCCCGCTCATTCCGGCTAATGAGCCCTTCCGGGCGGTGGCAACCGACCTTCTGACCGGCGCCTCTGTCACCCAAGAAGGGATGGGGCCAGCCCTCAATCAGAGCGTCTACATGAACTTCGACTTCTCTGAGGCGGAGGGAAATCTCTATCCTATCGCCATCGGCGATACGATTACCGATGGGGTGCCAGGGCCGGGGGCCGGTAATATTGAGGTATCCGGTGGGGTTGATATCTACACCTTTAGTGCCACCGCAGGCCAACAGGTCTATTTTGAACTATTTGGTGTACATCCAGACCTCGCAACAGTCCATTGGAAGTTGCTGACACCGAGCGGACAGACCATCTTTGATCGCATCCTCAACTGCTGTGGAGGCGCTCATCCCGGTGTCTACGCCCTGCCCGAAACCGGCATTTACACTATTCGCGTAGGCGAGAGCGACGAGCCAGTCACAGGCACCTATGGTTTCAAACTGTGGAATGTGCCAGCGCCTCACAAATTCACCATTGCCATTGATGACTCGGTTTCCAATGGTGTCCCAGGCGCAGGGGCAGGCAACATCGAGACCCCTGGGGTGAAGGATGTCTATACCTTCAATGCAACCGCAGGACAACAGGTTTACTTCGAACTGTTTGATGTTGCCGACGATCTAGCCACTGTCAACTGGAAGCTCGTGAACCCGGACGAGACGGTCATCTTTGATCGCATCCTCAACTGCTGCGGCGGGGCAGATCCCGGTGTGCATAC
>CAZMRA010000002.1:34734-37432 GCA_964568485.1 uncultured Caldilineaceae bacterium
GATCCCGGTGTGCATACACTGGAGCAGACGGGTACCTACACCATCATCGTCGGCGATGACAGTGATCCCGGCACAGGCACCTATAGCTTCAAACTGTGGAATGTGCCAGCGCCTGATCAGTTCGCCATTGCCATCGGTGACACTGTCTCCAATGGTGTACCGGCGGCAGGGGCAGGCAACATCGAGACCCGCGGCGTCAGGGACATCTACACCTTCAATGCGACGGCGGGACAAAAAGTCTACTTTGACCTGCTGGATGTGGCCGAAGATCTGCAAAACGTCAACTGGAGGCTCGTGAGCCCGGATGAGACGGTCATCTTTGATCGCATCCTCAACTGCTGTGGCGGTGTAGATCCCGGCGAGTACACGCTAGAACAAACGGGTACCTACACCATCATCGTCGGGGAAGACTACGACCCCGGCACAGGGACCTATTCGTTCGAGTTACGCATCCCGTAACGTTACAACTAATGCGTCAATAGGATTAGCCTAGCCATTACCAGGATTAAGGGGTTCGCGCTTTCTTAGGCGAACCCCTTAATCGTATAATGCACACATACTTGTAAAGTGATTGCGGCTATTCGCTAGCGGCTTCTTAACCAACTATCCTTGTATCTGCATCAGTCGTTGCCATTCTGATAATGCAATCAATCGACCTTTCTGAGCAAACGCCAGTAGCCGTTCCAGCGCCCGTTGATCACCTTGGGTGGCTATTGGCAGTTGCCACCACCTTTGCCGGGGCCATTGTGACGCCGTTGGTGCGCGGAGCGGTAGTCGGCGGCATGAACCCGATCACCCTCTTGTTGTTGCGCCTGCTGCTGACCGTGGTGCTAACTGTTGGGGCGATTGGCATCTTTGATCGCCGCCATCTGCAGATCGATCGGCAGGGCTTTTGGCGTTTGGGTGTGGTTGGGTTGATCAGCGGGGTCGAGATTTGTTGCTTCTTCTGGTCGTTGGCCTTTGTCGATGCCTCGATGTCAGCGATGATCAAATCGACCCAGCCATTGGTGGTCTTGTTGCTCTTGGCTTTAAGGGGCGAACAGCTGCGCGGCCGTCACTGGCTGCGGCTAGGCTTTGCCACCGCGGGGATCTATTTTCTGGTGGGGCCAGGTGGTCATGTGGAGCCATTTGGCCTCTTCTTATTGACCCTTTCGCTGATCCTCTATGCACTGCAACTCGTGCTCATCCAATGGTGGCTCAAAGATTACCACAATCAGACCACCACCTTTTACCTGACCAGCATCATGACCCTGGTGATCATCGTGTGGTGGTGGCTGCAAGATGCTGGCTGGCAAGATCCCGGGCTGTCGGGCTGGGTTGTGATTGCCATCTTGGCGGTTGTCAGTACCTATTTAGCTCGCCTCGCCCTCTTTGCCGCCATTCGCCGCCTTGGCAGCGGGCAGATCGCCCTGCTCTGGCCCTTGCAGACCCTACTGGTGATCGTCTTATCGGTACTCTTCTTGCAGGAGCGGATGGCCCCATTACAATGGTTTGGCGGCAGCTTGGTGCTGATCAGCGCATTGCTAGCGATTGAACAGTGGCCGCAGCGCATCAGCAGGCAGGCCAAGCACCGATAGGCCCCGAATTTGTTTGCTTCCCTCGCATCGACACTTTGACCCACTTCATCACGAACGAGTATCATATAGCTGTATTCTCCGGGTTTCTAGCCTGAAACTCAACACCGCGCTAGCGGTGGGTCTAGGGGTTGTATCCTAGTCAGCTTCAGGATAGAGGCTCAATTGTAGGAACACCCAATCACCGAATGATCTCTGGAGACTGAATCTCTCATGACAGGAATTACTGCTGCGCTGCTTGGTGTCGAACATCCCCATTCGCTCGGGCATCTGCACACGCTGCAACAATTACCCGAAGTTGAACGCATTCTACTTTGGGACACGAATCCGGATGCGTTGGCCAAAGTCAAAGCGACGCAAGGGGCCAAAGTGGTCGGCACCTTTACCAATCTGAGCGAGCTACTCGCTACGCCCGACCTCTCCGTTGTGCTCGCCGCCTTGCGCAATGATCTAGGGCCGGATATTTTTCTGCAAGTGCTCAATGCGGGCAAACATTTGATGGCCGAAAAACCGATCGGCCGCAATGCTGCCGATACACAACGCGTGATCGATGCGGCACGCGCAGCAGGCGTCAAATTGGCCGTCTGTTACCAAAATCGCTTTACCACCTGGGCACAAGAAGCGCGTTCGATCGTCCAGCGCGGCTTGCTCGGCCCACTCATGTCGGTCGAGATGCGCATGATCACCACGCAAGTGCAATTTCGCAATCCCAAACACTGGCTCTTCAGCAATGAACATGCCGGTGGGGGTATTCTTTCGTGGCTGGGCTGCCATTACATCGATATGATGTACTATCTAACTGGCGATGAAATCGTCTCGGTGATGGCCGAAGTGGCTACACGCAGTGGCGAAGCTATCGATGTAGAAGATGTGGCGACACTCTCGCTGCGCTTCCGCTCTGGTGCCGTTGGCTCGCTCCACGCTGGGTACATCTTGACCTTAAGTGGCGGTGGCTACGCCAACAAATCTGGCTACGACACCTACATCGGCGTCAACGGGCGTAGCGGACGGTTGAATTGTGTCTCGATTGGCACCCCCAACCAAGTAATTGCCGAGAGCATCGCACCCGAATGGCGTGCGGCCCCTCAACGCGTCTTCCACTTCACCCCCGGTGACTCACCGGC
>CAZMRA010000002.1:37442-56040 GCA_964568485.1 uncultured Caldilineaceae bacterium
GCGGAGCCGCGGGCGAACAATTTATCCGCGCCTTTTTACAGGGTGCCCACGGCCAGGGCGAATTGCCCACCACCGGCGAGGATGCGCTGCGCGTCGCACGGGTGATCGACGCCGCTTACGAATCCAGCCGAACGGGACGCCGCATCGAGCTATAAATCCCTTTCTTCCACCCAGAAAGCAGCGCCCATGACAACAGTGAGCCCAGACATTCTCGCGGGCTTCCAGCAATTGGATTCACCAACCATCTTTAACGCGTTGGTCGAAAAATTTGGTTTACCCAACGAAGAATACACTGACCACACCATCCGAGCGCTCTTGCCCGACTTCGGCAATGTGATTGGCTATGCCGTCACCGCGGAAGTGACCACCAACGACCCCGACTCCCCTGCCCTGCCGTGGATCGACTATTACGAGTATTTGGAACGCAGCAGCAGTCCCTTAATTGTTGCTATGAAAGATGTCGATTCCCGACCCGGGCGCGGGGCCAGTTTTGGGGATGGCATGGCCACCCTGCACAAACGCTTGGGGGTGGTTGGTGCGCTGGTCGATGGAACCGTCCGCGATGTGCCTGGTATTCGCCGCGTGGGGCTGCCGATCTGGGCCTGGGGTGCGGTGCCCGGCCATGGCCAATTCAACCTAGTTCGTTTTGATACGCCGGTCACCATTGGCCAACTGCGCATTCGCCCCGGTGATCTCATTTTTGCCGATGCCGATGGTGCGGTGCGGATTCCTCCCGAACATGCAGCTGAGATTCTGCAGTTAGCTGAGGGTATCCGCAAGCGCGAAGCTGCGATCTTTGACTTTTATAACTCGCCAGAATTTAGTGTGCAAAAGATGCGTGAACGGGGATGATACTCTAATGTCTACGACCGAAAAACCGATTCAGGATCTCTTTAGCCTCCAAGGCAAAGTTGCGCTGTTGACCGGTGCGGCAGGTTGGCTCGGCTCAGCGATGAGTCGAGCGCTAGCCGAAGCCGGAGCGACCTTGGCCGTTACGAGCCGCGATGCCACCCGCGCTCAGGAATTTGCGGCCACGTTGCCCGGCAGTGGCCACATTGGCTTGGCCTTTTCCCAAGACGACACCGATTCGATTCCCGGTTTGGTCGCCCAGGTGACCGAGCAACTCGGGCCGATCGATATTCTGGTCAACAACGCCTATGGGGGCACCGGCCCAAGCATCGCGACGGCGACTGCCGAGGATTTCGACAAAGCCTACCACACCGGTGTGACGGCCTACTTTTTGCTCGCCCGCGAGGTAGCCGATAGCCTGCGAGCCCGCGGCGTGCCGGGATCGATCATCAACATTGCCAGCATGTATGGGGTAGTTGCTAGCTACCCCGATGCGTATACGGATCTGCCCGTCAACAGCCCGCCGACCTATCACGGCCTCAAAGGTGGGCTTGTTCACCTGACCCGCCATTTGGCGGTCTATTGGGCCAAGGATCGCATCCGCGTCAACGCCATCAGCCCCGGTCCTTTCCCCACGGCCAAGACCCAAAGCGCCAATCCAGAATTTATCCAGCGACTCGAAAAGAAAGTCCCGCTAGGCCGGATGGGGCGCCCCGAGGAGTTAAAAGGCTTGGTTGTGTTGCTAGCCAGCGAGGCGGGCAGTTATATCACCGGGCAGAACATTCTGGTCGATGGTGGCTGGACGGCCTGGTAAATCATCGAAACACTCGTAAAACGCACAGAATTGTAGGTGTGATTGTGCGCCATACAAGTAGCCACAATCACACCTGCTTGGTGCCATTTTGCGGATTGATCTATCAGCTCCCAGCAAGTGCTGTGATTTGCAGCGCCGCGGGAGCTTGATAGTGCTTCAGGAGATTGGAGAACAATCATTCATGACGGCCTGGCAATTTACAGCAGCTGATCAGGCATTTGTTGCTCGCGAAGTCGAGCCCTTTTTACCCGATCGCATCTTTGATGCCCACGCCCACCTCTTCCACCATGACCACTATCTACCCGGGACCATGCCTGACCACTTGCTGGGCACGCCAGAGGAGATCGGCTTGGCGACCTACCGCTCGGTCATAGAATGGCTGCATCCGGGCGGACGTACGGTCGGAGGTCTCTTTTTCGGCTTGGCCTTTACTGGCGAACGTGACGCCAATAACCAGTTTGTGGCCCAGGAGGTGACAACCAGTCAAGCAGCGGGCTTTATCGCGCGTGGCGAGTTGGTGATCGCTCCAGAGATGGCGGCCGATGTGGTGTACCAAGCCGTGCAGCAGGGCAGCTTCGTAGGGCTGAAGCCATACCACACCATGGCCAAGACCGACGGGCCAACGTTCCAGGCCCCGATTGAGGCTTATCTCACCGAGGAGCATGTGCGTGTCGCCCATGAACTTGGGCTGACAATCACGCTGCACATGGTACGCAATCGCGCGCTGGCGGACCCGATCAACCAGGCGGCGATCCAGCGTTATTGCAAGCAGTACCCCAACATGCGCTTGATCTTGGCGCATGCGGCGCGTGGTTTTAACCCCTGGCACACCATTGAGGGCATCCACAGCTTGGCCGGCCTAGAGAATGTCTGGTTCGATACTTCGGCGGTGACCGAGGCGGGCGCCTTTGAAGCCATTGTCGAGACGATGGGGCACGAAAAGCTACTCTATGGCACCGATTTTTACGTCAGCCACATGCACGGGCGCTGCGTGGCAATTGGTGATTCGTTTCACTGGTTCTATGCAGATGAGATGGATCTGGCCGAGAAACACACAATGCTCCAGCCGGTGTTGATCGGGTTGGAATCGTTGCGAAGTTTACGCCTGGCCTGCCAACGCCTGAAACTGAACGACCAGCAGATCGAGGATATTTTCTACAACAATGCTGCGGCATTGTTCGGCTTCTAAGCGAGCGTCAAGCGTCACCAGTCAAAGGTAAATGGGAACACTGTTGACGTTCATTACCAGAAAGAGGATTTCTTGCAGTACCGCACACTTGGACGAACAAACTTACAAGTCTCGGCATTGGCCCTGGGGACGGTTGAATTAGGGCTTGATTATGGGATCCCTGCGCCGGGCCATTTTGGGCGCCCGGCCGAGGCCGAGGCGATCCGGCTGGTTCATGCCGCGCTGGATGCTGGGATCAACTTTATCGACACGGCACGCGCCTACGGCGAGAGCGAGGCGGTCTTAGGTAAGGCGCTGCAGGGGCGGCGGCAAGAGGTGGTGTTGGCCACCAAAGTCGGGCTCTATCGGCCGGATGGGACGCTGCCCAGCGGGGAAGCCTTGCGAACCCACATGCTCGACTCCCTGGAAACCAGCCTGCGCCTCTTGCAGACCGATTATGTTGACCTTTGGCAATTGCATCTGGTGGATGAAGCCGTATTGGCCCAACGCGAAACCATCGCCGCGGTCTTTGCCGAGGTGCAAGCCGCAGGCAAGGTCCGCTACACCGGCGGCTCGTTTTATGGTGCCAAGACTGCAGAGCTGGCCCTGCCCCACAACCTCTTTGATGCGTTGCAAGTTACCTACTCGGTCTTGGATCAACGCTTGGCCGACCGGGTTTTCCCGCAAGCCCAGCAACAAGGGGTGGGGATTGTTGTGCGCTCGGTCCTGCTCAAGGGGGCTTTGACCGAACGCGCCGATCACCTACCAGATCAACTCGAACCATTGCGGGCCCGCTCGCGCCGCTTCCGCCAACTGGTGGCAGAGGCCCAGCTTGGGCTAGATGCTGCCCAGGTGGCACTGGCCTTTGGCTTAGCCCATCCGCAGATCGATGCAGTGTTGGTGGGTGTCCGCAACGAGGCAGAATTGGCTGCGGATCTAGCGGCGGTGGCTTGTCAGTTGCCGCCGGCGTTCCAAGCCCAACTGGCCACCCTGCGCTTGGATGACGAAGACTTACTCAACCCCAGCACCTGGGGCATCCCCTAACCTCAAGCCACAAAAAATTGAGGAGATGGTAAAGACCATCTCCTCAATCCTACTAACTACAAATCCTCACCAGCAGAAGCTAGTGCTTCAGCCGACCGCCTTACTCGTTAATGAAGAACGAAGCAGGCACGTTCGGGTACCATTCACCAGCAGTCCATGTCGGATAGTTCCGCACGCGGTTGGTGATGATGCTCTGCTGATTGATCTTCGGATCGTCGACCACCAAACCAATCGACCAGAGGTTGTCCATGTGGATCTGGAAGACTTCCATGGTCAATTCAATGCGGCGTTCTTGGTCGGGCTCACCGAGGATCTCTTCGCGGAGCTCGCGGATGCGCTTGACATCATCCGGCGGCTCTACACCTTGTTCCCCATTGGTATCGAGCCAGAGCGCCCATTCAGGAGCCCATTGCCAGCCACCGAGGGCAAAGGTGTTACCATTGAGTGTGGGATGGACCGGGCCACCACCGAAGTGGGCACCGCGGGCCGAGAGGTCGTGCTCACCGTTGTTGTGGCGCGCAGTCCACAATTCACCAGCTTCGGGCTGCACAGTAGCGTTGATACCAACTTCCGCCCAATAGCCACGCACCAGTTCCATCACCTCTGGGGTTTCGACCGGCCAGGCAGTATTCGCAGCGATGATCAACATCAACGGCTCGCCATCCAAACCAAGGCGGAACCCTTGGCTATCGCGCTCGGTCAGACCGATCTCATCCAGCAATTGATTGGCGAGATCTGGGTCAAACTGGGCGTATGATTGGAAGAGTTCGGAATCGCCATAATAATCCGGCCCGTACAGTGGTGCAACTTGCGAGGCAAAGACACCACCCTTCCAGACCAAGGCGATCAACTCTTCGCGATTGATGGCGACAGAAAGGGCCCGGCGGAAACGCACATCGTTGTAAAGTTCTTTGCGCGCTTCGTCTGGGTGACTAAAGTTGAACATGATGTTCGAGAACGAGTTGGGCATCCAAGTACCATAGGCCATGCGATACCCACCGGACTCGCGGTTTTGCATCAGCAGCGGCATATTGGCGATACCACCGTTGAAGCCCAAGCTGCTCCAGTCAAATTCACCGGCAATGGTCTTGAGCAATTGCGCTTCGGTATCGGCGACGCGGATGGCGCGGATTTCATCGATGTAGGGCAATTGATTGCCAGCCGTATCGACCTTCCAGTAGTAGGGATTGCGGCGATAGGTCTGGAGCGGTTGCGGCGGTCGCTCGTTGGGGATCCACGGGCCAAGGCTGGGCATATCCGGATTGTGGCGATCGCGCATGAAGCTGAAGAAATCGTTCCAGTTGTCAAACCCTTCGGCTTCCATCAGCACTTCGAGCTCGCTCATCTCGACATAGTTCGGGTGGAATTGCGAGAGATAGTGCTTCGGTGAGGCGACTGGATCAAGGCGAGGGCCACCCCAGCTACCCAAGTAGGTAACAAAGAGCGCATAGGGTTCAGTGAAGGCGAACTCTACGGTGAAGTCGTCGATGGCCGTAACCTCAGCCAATTCGCTGCCGCGGGTCAAGATGGTCGGCTTGCTGGGGGTCAACTCATCATTCAGGATGATATCATTCCACCAGAAGAGGATGTCGTTGGCCGTAAACGGTTCGCCATCGCTCCACTTGATCCCTTTGCGCAGGAAGAGGGTGATGGTCTTGTTGTCATCCGAAATCTGCCAGCTTTGGGCCACGTTCGGGATGGTCTCGGAGCCATCAGGCGAAAAAGTAGTGAGCGGATCGATGGTCCAGTAGTCGAAGAGGGTGGGTGAAGCGCGGTTTTGCCCTTCGATTGGTGCAGTCAAGAAGCCACCATATTTCCCAATGGTTTCTTCGGGCTGAACCACAACCGGCTCGGCGGGCAAGCGCTCGGCGACGGGAGGCAGCTCACCAGCGTTGACCAGTTCGGTCAACATGGGGGCCTCGTGGAATTCGGTAATTGCATTACCGGTCGCCCCTTCGTACTCCACCGGCGAGTTGTAGACAACCTGTTGCACAGGTCGTTCACCGGGGCCAAGCGGCGGGTCGGTTAAGACGACGCCTTCAACGGCAGCACTTCCGCCGCTGGCAGGTGCCTCAGCAGCGGGGGCCTCGGCGGCAGGCGCTTCAGCGGCCGGAGCTTCGGCAGGTGCTGGCGCAGCAGGTTGACCACAAGCTGCGAGCAAAAATGAGCTTATGATCAAGAGCGAACAGAGACGAGAGAACCACTGATTTCGTTGCACAATCGGTCTCCTTTTGACGGGACTAACAGATGGAACAAAGCAAGTTCACACAAGTGGGGCTGATAAGCCTTAGCGGATCCTTGTGGACAGAACACGACCTATTTATCTAATTCTTGCCTGCTACTACCTCCTTTGCTCTATTGCTCGTAACTTCTCTTATCCTACCACAGGTAATGATTGCTCAGCTCGAGAAACGCCCCGCAAAGCCAATTCCTTGGCAAAGTGGCAACGTGCGTAATGGGGCGCTTCGTCTGTGTCGGCAATATTGACCAATGGCGGTTCTGTCGTGCGGCAGAGATCAGCGGCATAGGGACAGCGCGGATGGAAGGCGCACCCTGGCGGCACGTTGCTGGGATCGGCCACGTCCCCCGGTAACAGAATCCGTTCACGGCTATGCCCCCCATCAGTATCGATGGTCGGGACAGCCGAGAGCAGGGCTTCGGTGTAGGGATGGCGCGGGCGGGCGAAGATTGTGGCCGTTTCGCCCAATTCGACGATCTTGCCAACGTACATCACGGCCACGCGATCACTGATATATTCGACGACTGCCAAATTATGCGTAATGAACAGATAGGTCAATTGGCGCTCGTTCTGCAGCTCTTTGAGCAAGCTCAGAATCTGTGCCTGAACCGAAACATCCAAAGCCGAGACCGGCTCGTCAGCCACAACGAAGGGCGGATTGAGGGCCAATGCACGTGCAATCGCGATGCGCTGGCGCTGGCCACCACTAAAGGCGTGCGGGTAACGGTGCATCATCGCGGGGTCCAGCCGCACACTGCGCAACAATTCCGCAACCCTGGCTTCCAGGTCACGCCGGTTGCGCAATAGGTTACGCGTCACAAATGGCTCGCCGATGATGTCCAGCACAGTCAAACGCGGGTTGAGCGACGAATAGGGATCTTGGAAGATCATGCCGAGATAACGTTGCGTGTCGCGCAACTCTCCAGCATTTAGCTTGGCCATATCCACCGGCGGGCGCTCCGGGTCGGGACGAAAGTATACCGACCCAGAAGTCGGTTCAATCGCCCGCAGGATGCAGCGCCCCGTGGTTGTTTTGCCACAGCCACTCTCTCCTACCAGCGCCAGGGTTTCCCCACGGCGCACGTTGAAGGAGACCTGATCGACCGCCTTCACCTGGCCAACGGTGCGTCTCAAAAAGCCGCGCACGACTGGATAATGTTTGGTGAGGTTTTGCACTTCAATTACATTGGTAGCGTCGGTCATGCCCGATCCTTTAGAGCTACTTCAGAAAAAGCCAGTCAAGCTGGATGCGTGAGCAGTAAAGCTTGACGTTTCACGATTCACGTCGGACGAAGAACGGTTAACAACCTACAAACCCTCTAGGCCGTTTCCGTATACAGATGGCAGCGTACATGATGATCCGGCCCAACCTGCACCAAAGGTGGCTCCACGACATCGCAGATTCCGGCCATGAATTCCGAGCAGCGCGTGTGGAATGGACAACCGGATGGGCGAGCCGTCAAGCTGGGCACTGAGCCGTCGATAGCAGCAAGAGTCTGGCTTTTGCCATGCCCCAACTCCGGCACAGAATGCAGCAACCCGATGGTGTAGGGGTGCTTGGGGTTGCGGAAGAGTTCACGCGAGGGTGCGCTTTCCACATCCCGCCCCAGGTACATGATCATCACCCGGTCACATAATTCCGAAATGACGGCCAGGTCGTGGGTGATTACCATCAAGGCCATGCCAAATTCCTGCTGCAGATCCTTGATCAACTCCAGCACCTGGGCTTGGATGGTCACATCTACAGCTGTGGTGGGCTCGTCCGCAATCAATAATGCAGGGCGACAGGCGAGCGCCATCGCAATCATGGCCCGTTGGCGCATCCCACCACTAAGGGAAAAGGGATAAGCATCGATATTCTGTTCGGGTTTGGGCATACCGACCCGGCGCAAGATTTCGATGGCCCGTTCTCGGGCTTCGGCAGCACTGCACTGTTGATGCAGCTGGATCACTTCGGTGATCTGGTTGCCGATGGTGTAGACCATGCTAAAGGCACTCATCGGCTCTTGGAAGACCATCGAAACCACCCGGCCGCGCAGTTGGCGCATCTTCGAGCCTTGCCAATCCAGCTTCACCAGATCAATGGTTTCGCCGTCGGCGTTCAGCAGGATTTCACCATCAACAATCTTGCCGTGGCGCGGCACAATCCGCATGATAGACTGAGCAGTAACACTCTTACCACAACCACTCTCTCCGGCGATGCCCAACGCCTCGCCGCGGCGGATGTCAAAGCTGACACCATCCACTGCCGGGGCGACCCCTTCGCGTGAGAAAAAGTGAGTCGAGAGATTGCGTACGCTCAGAAGCGTGGAAGAATCGGTCATTGTGCTTGGGATTCCTATCAAAACAGCGGATAGAGGACAGCGGCGGAAGTAACCATCCACTGTCGTCCATCATCAGATATTTGCATACGGATCAGCAGCGTCGCGCAGCCCATCACCCACAAAGTTGAAGGCCAACACGGTGATTGCGATAAAGAGACCTGGCAACAAGAGCCACGGCGCATGGGCCAATACTCGAATATGTTGCGCATCTTTGAGCAAGACTCCCCAACTGATGGCCGGGGATTGCAGACCGACCCCAATGAAGCTGAGTGCGGTTTCGCCCAAGATCATGCCGGGGACACTGAGCGTGAGTGAGGCGATGATGTGGCTATAAAACGATGGCAACATATGTTTGAAGATGATCCGACCTTCGCGGGCGCCGTTGAGTTTGGCGGCCATCACATATTCTTCTTCGCGCAACGCCATAAATTTACTGCGCACTACACGAGCCAAGCCTGTCCACCCGGCCAGCGAGAGGATCACCACAATACCCATGTACTTTTGCAGAATCGTCCAGGTGGGGGGCAAGGACACGCTCAAAGCCATCCACAACGGCAAAGTTGGCACCGAGCGGATAAATTCGATCAAGCGCTGGATGAGTAAGTCGGCCATGCCGCCAAAGTAGCCAGAAATGCCACCGACCACAATACCGATGACCGAGCTGATCGCAATGCCCAACAGACCGACCGAGAGCGAAATACGGGCGCCATGAACGATGCGCGAGAAGAGATCACGCCCCATTTCATCGGTACCAAAGATGTAAATACTCCCCTCTTCTACACCGAACAGGCGACGATCCAGTTCAAAGATCCCCCATAACTTATAGGGTTCGCTCTCAATAAAGAAATAGATGGGATGCTTCTGCGTCTCGTCGATCTCGTAGATGGTCTCGTAGGTGGTCATGTCCATTTCTGAGACCAGACCATAGACAAAGGGGCGTAATTGAAATTCCCCATTGTCGAAAAAACGAATTTGCTGGGGCGGAGCTAGCGTGTAGCGCACATTATAACTTGCTGGATTATACGGGGTCAGAAAATCCGCAAAGATAGCCGCCAGATAAAAGATCACCAAAACAATCAGCGATGCCACAGCCACGCGATGGCGTGCAAACTTCCAGCGGATCAGCTGCCATTGCGAGGCAACGGCCAGACTCTTCTCGGCCGGATGTGCCACCTCGCTATTCGACTGTGGTTTAAGGACATTGCTGTCGATCATGCAAACGCTCCCACCATAAACTCACCAATTGCACCCCAATTTACTACACCGCACCACGGATGCGCGGATCCAGCCAAGCGAGCAAAATATCCGAGATCAGTGTACCGATGATGGTTAAGACACTGAGGATCAACACGATACTACCCGCGAGGAACATATCTTGGCTCATCAGTGCGCCGACAAAAAGCGGGGCAATTGTAGGCATACCCAACACCAGCGAAGCCAGCAATTCACCATTGACAAGCGTCGGTAACGTCCAGCCGATGGTGCTCACCACCGGGTTGACAGCGATGCGAAAGGGATATTTGTAAAGCACTTTACGCTCTGGCAACCCTTTGGCTCGCGCCACCATCACATATTGTTTGTCCAACTCGTCGAGTAGATTGGCGCGCATCACCCGGATCAAACCTGCTGCGCCGGAGGTGCCAACGATGATGGCAGGCAGCCAGATATGCTTCAGCAGGTCGATAAATTTACCGAAGCTCCAGGGAGCCATCAGATATTGATCAGAAAAGAGACCGACAGCCACGCTCCCCGTCGCCCTGAAGTAGACCCAAAGCATGATCAAGGCAAAGAGAAAGTCGGGGACCGCCAACCCCAAAAAGCCGATCAGCGTAAAGGTGTAATCTCCAATTGAGTATTGGCGGGTTGCCGAATAGAGCCCAATAGGGATGGCAATGGCATATGAAAAGAGCAACGAAGCCACCGAAATGAGAATGCTCCACGGCAGACGTTGGCCGATCAAGCGGGCAACGGGCTGATTCCACTCCATCGAGCGCCCCAGATCCCCTTGCAGGATGGATTGCATCCAGCGGAAATAACGGACATACCAGGGATCGTCCAGGCCGTAACGAGCGCGCAATGCAGCGATCTCCGCAGGGTCAACATTCTGCTGCGAAGAGAGCTGTTGATTGATGTATGAATCCAAAAAATCGCCCGGCGGCGCCTCAATAATCGCAAACGAAACCACCGTCACCAACAGCAAGGTTGGAATCATCAACAAGATGCGGCGGAAGATGAACATCAACATGGCGATATTTTCCCTACTTCACAACGCCTTACGCAATCCGCAATTCGGCAAGATAGATGGCCGAAGGGGCTAACGAGGTGCCACTGCCTTCATGGCTGGAATAGTACGAGAGCAGCCCGTGGGTTGGGCTCAGCTCAACAAAGCCCGGGTAAGATGTATCTCCGCCGCTGGGTAGCTCAGCGATCTCTTCCAACTGGTCGTTGACCAGCCAATAGAGCACGGTGACGGCCGGTTTGCCCGGAAGCAGCTTACGTCCCCCCACCAAGAAGCGATCACCCCAACGGGCCAACATTGGTCCACCCACATACCGGTTCAGATCGATCAGCGTCCATTCGGTGTAGGGCGGTTTGGCGCGTCCTAATTGCGCAGGCAGGCGATCATTGTTATCGGCAGAGCGGCGCTTATCGACACGGGCGAGGGCGAGCGCATCCCCATTCTCGGTAAAGAGAAAAGCGGTCTCGTTGCCCCGCCGCGGTTGGATCAACCCATGTGGTAACCAGTTAAAACCATCGTCACTGCGCAACAACCAAGATTCTGTCAGCTCGGCTTCCTCAGTGCGGTCGGGAATCTGCGCAAAGCCTTGCACCCGTCGGCCCAAGAGATAGGCCTTGCCATCAATGGTACCAGCTCGCCAAATGTAAAAGCCATGGGTACCTTCCAACAGCCGCGGTCCCTGCCACGTCACCCCATCACTGCTCCAGACACAAAAACCGAGGTGATCATTCATATCCATTGCATGGGGGTTGCTGGGGTCCACCAACCACGCACCGGAATAGACAAAGAGCTTGTCATCAAAGACCAAGAAATGGGGGTCGCGCACGTCTCGGGTGGGCACGCTAAAGCGGTGTACTTCTTCCCATGCTTGCCCATCAACGCTGCGCATGATCACAACACTGGAACTGGTAAATAACATGTGGCCATCGGGACAACTGCGAAAGGTGAGGTAGATGGCGTCGCCAAAGCGCACCAAGTCGGTAAACGCATTGTGATTACCATCGTTAAACACTTGGCGGATCGATTCAATCTGCACTGCGGTTGTCATAGTTGATTCTAGTCACCTTTGAGTTTGCAATTGTTCGGATAACGGAAAGGGCAAAAAGTGAAGCCGGAGTGCTTGCCGAGCGGCCTCGGTATCACCGGA
This sequence comes from uncultured Caldilineaceae bacterium, assembly GCA_964568485.1. Taxonomy (GTDB): domain Bacteria; phylum Chloroflexota; class Anaerolineae; order Caldilineales; family Caldilineaceae; genus CFX5. The sequence continues at coordinate 49,267 of CAZMRA010000002.1, forward strand.
GCGCAGTGCAATCACAATCATGCGATGGCGTACATCGAGCTGTTCAAACCGCCAGCCATCAAAGACGATATCCGGGCGGTAGGTGCGCATCTGGTCAAAGTATTGGTCGATGATGGATGCAAACTGGATGATTACCGGATTGGCGCAGGCCCGCATGAGAATATTGTGGAACTCCCGGTCTGCCAAGAAAATTGGCTCGCCAGCAGCCAAGCGCACTTGCATTTCATCGACCAATTCAGAAAGTCGATTGAGATCTTGCTCGGTCAGCCCTCGTACCACCCACTCCATTGCTCCAACTTCCAGCGCAATGCGGGCTTGATAGAGGTCTGCGAGTGTGGCTTGCACATTGTCATCTAGTGCAAAATCTTGTTCGGTATCTACCGCCGGGGGGCGTTTTGCCAGTACAACACCCGCACCGACCCGTTTTTCGACATACCCTTCGTCAGCCAAACGTTGTAGCGCATCACGCACCACTGTACGGCTCACTTCGAGCATTTCACTTAGCCGACGCTCGGAGGGTAGGCGCTCGCCTACCTCGATCCCTGTGCGCAGCAGGTAGCGCACAATCACTTGATAAACTTGGTTCGCCAGCGTGCCCCGTGTTAGCGGTGGCAGGAGGTGCTTATCCATGTGCAGGGACCATCCAGGCAGCTAGATGGCTACTTTTCTGTACCAGTTTTGGACCACTAAATAGCCCACTCACCTGGTGGTATTAATATCACCTTTATCAGCCCTTGTCAAATGATTTTGACGGCGAACGGTATACCACTGATGAGATTAGATCCCCTAGCGCCCCAGGCTGCTACACATGGAAAATGTACATCGAACGGTTCTCAAGCGGCAGCGTTACACGCCGTCCTTGACGATGGCTCTCGGCAATGGCAAAGCAGATCTCGGTTAAGTGATGGGTTACTTCGATGTTACCAAGTGTTGGGCGGCCTTGCTCGTAGGCATTGACGAGATCTTCCAAACAGGCCTGGGTGGCGCTGCTCTTGGGCAGCAAAGGCACTGGGCTCTCGACAAAGCTTCGATTTTGCTCTTTGCGCAAGAGAACGCCTTGCCCATTGTTGAGCACGCGTACGCAACCCTTCGTGCCAATGATCTCAAATTCCCAGGTACCAGCGGGCACGGTGGTTGCTTCAACACCATTCTCGAAACGAACTTGGTAAATGGAGTTCGGATCTTTATCGATCCGGTTGTTCTCGATCACCGTGGTGCTGGGCACGAGCTCGCCCCAGACACTCTCAATCTTGGGATCGCCGAGCAAGAAGCTGAGCGTATCGAGTGAGTGGATGTGGCCGTGGAGCAAGTTGGTGGCGCCATAGTGGACGGCAGCCCGCACCTCGCCGATTTCGCCTGCTTCAATCAATGCCCGTGCTTGGTGATAGGTGGGATCAAAGCGCCGCAGAACGCCGGTGTTGTAAAGCGCATTCTGGCCCTGGACTGCGGCCAAGACCGCGTCGGCATCTTCTAATGAACAAGCGATGGCCTTCTCGCAGAAGATCATTTTGATGCCCGCATTGGCAACCCCAATCGACATTTCAGCGTGCAGCACCCCTCTGGTGCAGATCGCCACAATATCCGGCTGCTCCTGGCGGATCATCTCGAGGTAATCTTCGTAGAGCGCGGTCACGCCCCAGCGCTCGCCAAAGGCTTGGCGTTTGGCCGAATCGATATCGGCACCGGCAATCACTTGTAACCGATCACTCGCCGCACAAGCAGAAGCAATCGAATAGGGCGGCGAACCAGCAGGGAGTTCATTGTCAATGGTACTGCCCATGCGCCCCAGACCAACAATCGCAACACGATAGATTTGTTTGCTCATATTCGTTTTCTGTGAGGTAAGCCAAAAGCTGTGAAAAGTTCTGAACCGCAGCTTTCACGGCTGGAACCACGAAAGCTGCGCAAGCTGAGGTGTCTCTTTTACGCTTGATATTTGGGCTGATTGGGGCCGCGCTTGCGCTGCATGCGCAAGTTGCGTACATCAAGTGGCAGCTCCACCCGGGCACCGCCCCGGCGATGCGACTCGATGATGCCGAAGATCAACTCGGTATTGGCCAAGGCGACACGAGCCCCACCAACTGGTGGCTCACCGGTGTCGAGCGAATGGACCAGATCTTCGATCAGGCGCAACGTGGTGCTAACAGGGCCCGCGGGTGTAATGTCAACAAATTGCAGCTCGTTGCGGCCATCTTTGGGCATGCGGCGGCGCATTTGCAGCTCGCGGCCATCGTTGAGGATCGAAATGACCCCCTCGTCGCCAATCGCCTCAAATTCTACCTGCCGGGGGGTCATCAGTGCATACAACGTGACCCCATTGGCAAATCCGATGATCCCTTCACCCCGGGGATCTTCGTGCAGCAGATCGCCCTCGATCAGGGAGCCATTGTCGTCCGGCAAGCGGCCTTGTACCCAGACGGCCGGCGCATCCCCATTGAGACGCATCGCCACATCCAAAGTGTGACTGCCGGTGTTGAAGAGGGTACCATTGTTGTAAATGATGATGCTCTTGAGCGTGCCAATTTCACCCTTAGCGATCAACTCGGTCACTTGATCATAGACCGGCGACCAACGGCGATTGGTGCCCATGTTGAGGATGGCCCCATTGCGTTCCAGAGCTTCGACCATGGCGTCGGCCTCGGCCAACGATGCGGTCAACGCCTTCTCGGCATAGATTGCCTTGACGCCGCGATCTACTGCATAGATCACAATCTCGGCGCGGGGCTCCGGTTGGGTGGCCACGCTGATAATATCCAGATTCTCGCGCTCAATCATCTCGCGATAGTCCGTATATTGGCGCTCTTTAGGGATGTCGTAGCGCTGCCCAAATTGCTCCATCACATCCGGGCGCACATCAGAGCAAGCCACCAAATCCACCCGATCGCAAGCATAAAAGCCCGCGGCATGCGAATATGGCAGTACAAGACCCGGCAGGCCAATCACCTCATTGTCGATGAAGCCACCCATCCGGCTACAGCCAATGACAGCGGCTCGATACTTTTTCATGCAGTAAGCTCCACCTTCATCATAGATTTTTGCTAAACTATACTTCTACCATTCGTCGTAGATGGTAGCAGCAATGTAACGCAGACCATTTTCGCCGGGTTCGTGCCAGTAATAGGCTGTAAAAATCCGCCCATCCGCCAGTTGCACCGAGCTGGGATAACCAAGATCTGTATTGACACCGTCGGCCCGCAAGACGAGTTCGTGCGCGAGATCCCAGGTAGCACCATCGTCGTTGCTAATACAGGCGCGCACGCCATAAGGATGGCGACGATAGCCATAGGTCAATAACAAGCGGCCACTCTGCAAGCGCAGTAGATGCTGAGGATGTCCCCAGACGGGCAAGCGCCGCGGTACACTCCAGGTCTTGCCCCCATCCCACGAATCGGCCTGCCACGCACATTCTTTGCGCTTGTCTTCGCGCAGCAGACAGACCAATTTACCAGAGGGCAGATACAACAGCGCTGGCTCCTCAAAGTGGTGATTGCCGAAGGGATCATAACCAATCAATCCCGATGGCTGCCAGCTCGCGCCTTTATCAGTGGACTTCATCAGAAAGGCTCGATGTCCCCCCTGCTCGCCGGGTGGCGAGTTGTTTTCATAAACGGGGATCAACAATTCACCAGAGGGCAACTCGAGGATTGAATCGGTGGTCGAGACCCAAGTACCGATACCTTCCGGCCGCCCAACCGCAATGTGCTGCTTTTCCCAGGTGTAGCCATTGTCGAAAGAGCGGGTGACAAAGGTACCCAGCCCTTCCGCACCATAGGGTTCATCGCGGTAGACTTGCCATTTGAAGAAATTGCTGATCAGGGTACCGTCGCTCAACTGGGCAACCGAAGGATCTTGAATGCCCACATCGGGGCCATCTTCAGCGACTGTCACTGGCGGAAGCGTGTCCCAACTCTGGCCGCCATCGGTCGAGCGCACCAAGGTTGCACGGGATGTCGAATCGGTATGGGTGAGGCGAGCTCGGCGTTGGGCTTCGCGAAAGACGATGACTAAGTCGCCATTTTGCAGTTGTTTGACATCGGGGAAAGCACTGTAACTCTGTGGATTGGCGTAAATCGTTATGTGGTCCAAGGTCGGGCATCCTCGCCAGCGTGGGCGAATTGACAGAAGATTCTAATCGCCGTTTGGTAGCGGTTCATGCTGAGCGCCGCAAACGGATTTTGGTCTAATGGATAGACCATTATATACTATTTGATATAGTAATTGATCTGAGCGAGTGGTGCAAGTTCGAAAAATCGTGTAAGTACGTTTTCGTGGGTAGCAGATAGCTATCAATAAACCCGATCATGAGTCGACCCAAAAGCGACTATATCCCCTTAGCCGCCCCACAATTGCGTAAACAGTCGTTGCGCGAACAGGTGGTAAAGGTACTCAAACGCCATATTGTTGAAGCGAGTTTGACCGTAGGGGATAAACTCCCGCCGGAGCGCGACTTGAGCCAGGGCTTGGCCGTGAGCCGGACGGTGATCCGCGAGGCGTTGGCGGCGCTTGAAGCCCAGGGTTGGGTCGAACATCGGGCTTCGACCGGGTATTTTGTAACTGAGAGTGCTGGGCCGGCAGGCGCCAGCAGTGCGGAAGAAGCACAACGTCTCTTACACGACAATTTAGAAGCGCGCATTGCCATCGAACTTGGGGTTGCTGCGTTGATCGTCGATCGGCTCTCGGAAGAAGATTTGGCGAACCTGGAAGAGCAGGCTCGCGAACTGGATGAAGCCATGACGCGCCACAAGGCGAATGCCGAGGCTGAGTTGAGCTTTCATCTCAGCCTGTGGGCAGCGGCCCAAAATCCTGTCTTGTTAGCCGTGGGTCGCCAGGTTTTGGGGGACTTTTTCCGCTCGTTGGCACTCGCTCGCCCCAATACTTTCTTCCGCCCCTTGCAAGAGAGCGATGCGCGGCGCCACATCCCGTTGATCGAAGCGCTACGCACCCGCGATCAGGCCATCGTCCAAGCAGCGTTCCGCGAACATTGCCGCCTATCCGAAGCGATGGAACGTGAATTTACCGCAGAGCGACAACGCTTGGCCGCCACTTCCCCCAGCACCAATCATCATCTTCAGCAGAACCACGCCATCATCCAGGAGTAAAGCGCAATGCATCGCTATCGTGCGGCATTAATTGGTTGCGGACGGATTGGGACCCTCTGGGAGACCGATCCACCAACCCCAGTGACCCATGCCGGGGCTTTTGCTGTGCACCCCAAAACCCAGTTGGTCGCCGGGGCAAGTCGCGGGATCGAACATTTGCGACATTTTGGCAAGCAGTGGGGCGTTGATGCGCTTTACCTCGACTATCGTGAGCTGTTTGAGCGAGAACAGATCGATGTCATTGGTATTGCCACCCACCCAGGTTTACACCGCCCGGTCATCGAAGCGGCTTTGGCCGCCGGGGTCAAAGGCATTTTGTGCGAAAAGCCGTTGGCACTCAATTTAACCGATGCCGATGCGATTGTCGCCGCCTGTGCTGCCGCCGGTTGTACCTTGGCGGTCAATCATTCCCGCCGTTGGGATCCAGCCCACCGACAAGCCAAAGCCTTGATTGACGCTGGCGAAATCGGCGAAGTTGTCGCACTCTTTGGCATCTGCCAGGGGATTAAACCCTATCCGGCCTGGGTCGCCGATGAAGAAGGCCCCCTGCTGCATGATGCGGTTCACCTGTTTGATCTCTTCCGCTGGTTTGGCGGCGAGCCGGTCAGCGTGGTCGGCACCGCTGTGCGCCGCCAACATCATGAATTTCGAGTCGAGGATGATAGCCACGCCATCTTTACCTTTCCCTCGGGGATCAGCGGGGTGGCCATGGTCAATGAATTGACCCGTTATGCTCGTTTCGAATTGCAGATCCAAGGCACCGATGGGGTGATTATCCTCGGCACTGAGGGCAATCGCTGGCTGCGCGGGGTGGACATCACCGATCAAAGTCCGGAACCCGATCCGCTAATGGAGTGGCACCAGTTGCAACCAGCGCCCTGGCCGGAATCTGCAGGCGACGGTGGGATCTTGGCGACCGTGAGCGATCTAATCGAGTGCATGGAGAGCGGCGCAACCCCCAGATCCACCGGCATCGATGGCATTGCTTCGCTCGAAATGGCCATGGGCGTCTACGCTTCGCAACTGGCCGGCAACAGCCCAGTACAATTTCCGCTAACGGAACGCGACTCGCAGCTCTATCAATTGCGAGATGCAGGCATCTATTGACATTGCGCAACTAGCCAACTCAGCGAACGTTGCAGCACTGCCACCATCAGCGAGCACAGAGAACAAGTTATTTACCGACCAATGACCTCACACCCTGCTGTTACCCACTCCTATGAATTGTATCGCCGCGCCGAGGAATTGATCCCCGGCCGGACCCAGCTGATAAGCCGCCGCGCCGACCAGTTCGCCCAAGGGATCAGCCCGGTTTATGCCCAGCGGGCGAGCGGCGCTCGCTTTGCCGATGTGGATGAGCACGAATATATCGACTGGGTCAATGCCGTCGGCGCGATTGTCCTCGGCCATGCGGATCCGGTTGTTGATAGCGCCGTCAAAGAGCAGATCGATCGCGGCAGCATCTACACGCTCAACAGCCCGCTAGAGATCGAGTTGGCCGAAGAGCTCTGCGCCACCATTCCCAGCGCCGAAATGATTCGCTATACGAAAGGCGGTGGCGAGGCTTGCGCCGTGGCCGTCCGCATTGCCCGGGGCACTACAGGACGCGACAAGATCCTCTTCTGCGGCTATCACGGCTGGCACGACTGGTATCTGGCAGCCAACCTGCCGGAAA
>CAZMRA010000003.1:0-30467 GCA_964568485.1 uncultured Caldilineaceae bacterium
ATGCGGCAACTCGTGGACGGCAATGCGGGTGCTACGGCCATCACTGCTGAAAAGATAGAGCGGCTCACGGGTATTGGCAGTCACGACCGCGACATCGCTGCCGCGCCCAATTTGGCGCAACAAGGTCGAATTAACTCGCCCAACCTCTTGGCGGCGCAGATCACCTTTACTCGTCACTGCAACCCAGACCGTTTGGTCGGGCAGCAGATCGGTGGTGGTGAGGGTACCTTTGGTGCGCTCGACAATCTGAGTACGCCGGGCATCACCATATTGCTCTTTGATCGCCAACAACTCGCTTTTGATCAATGCTAGGATCTTTTCGGGATGGGCTAGCAGCTCTTCCAAATAGGCGATATGTTCTTTAAGCTCTTTAAATTCTTCCTTCAGCCGGGTGCGTTCCATTGCGGCCAGCCGCCGCAATTGCATGTCTAGAATGGCCTGGGCTTGAATCTCGGTAAAGCCAAAATTCTTGACGAGATTGTTGCGCGCGGTGTCCACCCGCTGGCTGTTGCGGATCGTCGCGATCACTTCGTCGAGAATATCGAGTGCCTTGAGCAGACCTTCAACAATGTGAGCGCGCTCGCGGGCCCGCCGCAGATCAAACTCCGAGCGGCGACGCACAATCTCTTGGCGGTGCTGGATAAACAAGTGCAACATGCGCTTGAGGCTCAACATGCGCGGCTGACCATCAACCAACGCCAGCAGTTGCATCCCAAAGGTTTGTTGCAGCGGTGTATATTTGAAGAGATCGGCCAAGACAGCTTTGGGCTCTGCCGTGCGCCCCAACTCGATGACCACTCGCATGCCGGTGCGGTCGCTCTCGTCGCGCAGGTCGGAGATCCCTTCGATCTTGCCATCGCGTACCAGATCGGCGATCCGCTCGATCAGGGCGGATTTATTTGTCTGATAAGGCAGCTCAGTGATCACAATCCGGCTGCGGCCGCGGCTCAATTCTTCAAAATGTGCTTTGGCCTGCACCACCAATCGTGAACGCCCCACCGAATAACCTTGGGCAATGGCATCGATCTCTTCTTCACTCTTGTTATCGGTACGATAGCGATAGATCATGCCCCCGGTTGGGAAGTCGGGGCCTTTCACAAATTGCAGCAATTGCTCGACTGTGATCTCATCGATCTGAGCAAAATTGTCGATCAAAAAGGCTAGTGCATCCACCACTTCGCCGAGATTGTGCGGGGGGATATTGGTCGCCATGCCTACGGCGATACCATTCGAGCCGTTGATCAACAAATTGGGCAGGGCGGCAGGCAAAACAGCCGGTTGCTCCAACGAATTGTCAAAGTTCGGCACCCATTCGACCGTATCTTTATCGATATCAGACAGCATCAAATCGCTGATCTGGGCCAAGCGCGCTTCGGTATAGCGCATGGCTGCGGGGCTATCTCCGTCGATTGAGCCGAAGTTACCTTGCCCATCCACCAGTGGATAGCGCAAGCTAAAATTCTGCGCCATGCGCGCCATAGCATCATAAACCGCCACGTCGCCATGGGGATGGTATTTACCGAGCACTTCCCCAACGATACGAGCGCTTTTTTTGTGCGGCTTGTCATGAGTCAAACCGAGGTCGCCATACATGGCATACAAAATGCGGCGATGCACGGGTTTCAGGCCATCGCGTACATCGGGCAGCGCCCGCGCCACAATCACACTCATAGCGTAATCGAGATAGGCATCTTGCATCTTCCCGACGATATCGGCCGAACGCACCGAGCCAATCTTGCTAGCCGGGTCAGTGCCATTGGTACCGTTGGGATGTAAATCGGTTGTAGAGGTTCCGTTAGAAATCGTCATAGGCCCATAAGTCCAAAAAATTATAATAACCAGGCGTACGCTATTGAGTTCGACGCGGTTTAGTTCAGCAATGAGCTCATCACTGGGCAGATTGAATGACTATGCCAAGCTTATGCGCCCAGTGTAGTAGAAGGCTTTTAGTTAAATAGAACAAAAGTTCTGATTTATGATAGTATACCCCGTTCTGGAGAATTTGTCCAGCATTTTGGACAAACTGTCCCCAAGTCAACCGCCAAAAACAGGGGAAATTACCCGGCTGAGCATCCAAAAGCAGGTGATCGAGACTTTCTTTCTGTTTTGGATTTGCACACTGATGCACAAAAATCAAACTGGACGGTGGATGCCCCCACCGTCCAGCCTCTACTCCTCCAGCCCTTCAAGCGTTCAGGATAGGGCCCACACGAACGGATTCAGTCGCTCGCCAGCCCCTCTTCAACCTGAACCGCGCGCAACTCCATCAATTGGTCGCGCAGGGACGCAGCTTTTTCAAACTCTAACGCCCGGGCAGCGTCCTTCATCTCTTTCTCGATCTGCTTGATCAAACGCGCCAATTCTTCCTTCGACAGATCAGCTGGCTGGCGTACAGCAGGTGTATCCTCGCCATTGGTCTGATAATCCACATTGGCTTCAGCCATGACCTTGAGCCGGTCGGTAAGGTCGCGAATGCTCTTGACAATACCACGCGGTTCAATATTGTTCTCCAGGTTGTAGCGCAATTGGATCTCGCGGCGACGATTGGTCTCCTCGATCGCAGCCTGCATGGCCGCCGTCATTTTATCCGCATAGAGAATCGCCCGGCCTTCGATGTGACGCGCCGCGCGACCAATGTTCTGGATCAAGGCACTGGCACTGCGCAAGAAGCCTTCTTTGTCAGCATCCAGGATCGCCACCAGCGACACTTCTGGTAGATCCAACCCTTCACGCAAGAGGTTGATGCCCACGACCACATCATAAACTCCCATACGCAGATCGCGCAGAATCTCGACCCGTTCCAGGGTATGCACATCGCTATGCAGATAATGCACTTTGATGTTCAATTCGGCCAGATATTCAGTCAGATCCTCGGCCATGCGTTTGGTCAAGGTCGTGACCAGCGCCCGCTGCCCCTTGGCAATCCGCATCTTCAATTCCTTGAGCAGATCGTCGATCTGCCCTTCGGTTGGGCGCACCTCCACAATCGGGTCAACCAAGCCAGTCGGGCGAATCACTTGTTGCACCGTCTGTTGGCTCTGTTCTTGCTCGTATGGCCCCGGTGTGGCGCTAACATAGACCACTTGGTTAAGATGCTGCTCGAATTCACCAAAGGTGAGCGGCCGGTTGTCGAGGGCACTAGGCAGGCGGAAGCCATAATCAACCAGCACGGTCTTGCGCTGCCGATCTCCGTTGTACATGCCCCGCACCTGCGGGATCGACATGTGGCTCTCGTCGATAAAGAGCAACCAGTCCGCCGGAAAATAATCAAGCAGGGTCCATGGCGTGCTGCCAGGAGGACGACGTGCCAGCGGGCGGCTATAGTTTTCAACGCCGCTACAAGTGCCTACCTCGCGCAGCATTTCTAGATCATAATTGGTGCGCTGTTTGATGCGTTGAGCTTCGAGCAGCTTGCCTTGCGACTCAAAGTAGGAAACTTGCTCATCCAGCTCTTGGCGAATCTCTTCCAGCGCTTCCTCTAGCATGTCCCGCGGGGTGATAAAGTGCTTCGCCGGGAAGATATCGATCTGTTGGTGTTCGGCGATCACCTCACCGGTCAGCGGATCGATCTCCATGATCCGCTCGATCTCGTCACCCCACAGGCTGATGCGATAGGCAAATTCGCGCTCGGCAGGTTGCACTTCGAGCACATCCCCGCGCACGCGGAAGCGACCACGTTGCAACGTATCGTCATTGCGGTCGTAATAAATCTCCACCAGATGGCGCAAAAGTGTATTGCGGCGCACTAGATCGCCCACACGCAAATGCAAGACAGCTTGCCCGTACGCTTGCGGACTGCCCAACCCATAGATGCACGAGACCGAGGCCACGATGATCACATCGCGGCGGCTGAGCAGCGAGCTCGTCGAGGCCAGCCGCAACCGATCGATCTCTTCGTTGATCTGGGAGTCTTTTTCAATATAGGTGTCGGTGCGCGGAATGTACGCTTCTGGCTGATAATAGTCGTAATAACTAACAAAATATTCGACCGCATTGTTCGGGAAAAATTCACGGAACTCGCTGTACAGCTGTGCGGCCAACGTTTTGTTATGGGCCAAAATCAGGGTCGGCTTTTGAACACGCTCGATCACCTTGGCCATCGTATAAGTCTTGCCCGAGCCGGTTACACCTAACAACACTTGGTGCTTGAAGCCCTCTTCGATCCCCTTGGCCAATTGGTCAATCGCCTGTGGCTGATCACCAGTCGGCTCAAATTCACTGATCACTTTGAGTGGTGGCATGGCTCCTCCGCATATCGAACACAAGTTCTGAACAGCCCATTATACTGCGAAAAAGGCTCAGTGTCCAGTTAGCATTCACCCAATCAGCTGGCGGACGGGTGGATGAAACGGCAGAGATCATGGGGTAAAATTATGCGTCAACCGCCCCTCATCTGGCAACGCGAAGATTAGATTTAGCAAAACACTTGTGCTATCATTCATCCATGAACGCATCCGACTTAGCCCAGCCCACCAGCCCAGCGCTGCCCTTACCCGACACATTTGCTTTTAGCCAATCGAGCTTGCAGGCCTATGAGGATTGCCAGCGCCGTTTCTGGCTGGCCTATGTCGAACAGCTGCCCTGGCCGGCAATCGAAGCTGCGCCCGTGCAGGAGCACGAACAATTGATGCGGCTCGGCTCCACCTTTCACCGTTTGATCCACCGGGCCGAGGTGGGGTTGGATCCCGATCTGTTGCTCGCCGGTTTGGAAGCCCCTTTGGCTGGCTGGTTCCACGGCTATTTGCGTTATCGCCCAGCGGATCTGCCAACGACGGTGCGCGAGGTTGAGCACACCTTGACCATTCCTTTTCCCAATCCCCCAACCAGCGCCCAAACGCCAGCCTATCGCATAGCTGCCAAGTACGATCTGATCGCCATCGAGCCGGGCGAGCGTGCTGTGATCGTCGACTGGAAGACCACCCGCCAGCGCACCGATCCAGCGATATTACGGCAGCGGCTGCAAACCTGGGTCTATCCCTATCTCTTGGTCGAAGCCAGCCGACGCTTACCGTGGGGCCCACTCCAACCAGAACAAGTGGAGATGCGTTACTGGTTCACTTCGGCTCCGGCGCAACCGGTGATCTTCCGCCATGACCAAGCGCAACACGCGGCCGCGCACGACCGACTACATGGGATGTTACAGCAAATTCTGAGCGGCAACGGTATTGCTGATTTCCCCAAAGTGCCCGACACGCCGATTAACCGCAAACGCTTTTGTAACTTCTGCGTCTATCGTAGCCGCTGCGATCGCGGGGTGACAGCCGGCGACGTGAGCGAAGTGGATGATCCCGAGAGCTTTTTCACGGTGGACTTCAGCACTGCGCTCGAGTTTACGCTTGACGAATTGCCAGAACTGGCCTTTTGAGCTGATGACATGATGTCAGTTGCTTGGAATCTTCGCCCGCCGGTAACCCCCAGCGCCGAATTGATTGCGTTAACCGGAGGGTTTCCTCTGGTGGCTCAACTGTTGGCGCAGCGCGGCTTTACCACAGCGACCGCAGCCCGCTCCTTTCTTGACCCCACCTTTTACCAACCGGCCCCGCCCACTGCCTTAATTGGAGTCGAAGTCGCGGCCGAGCGCTTGTACCAAGCTATCCGCGAGCGGCAGAAGATTTTGGTCTGGGGCGATTTTGATGTAGATGGCCAGACCAGCACCTCGCTTTTGGTGGCAGCACTGCGCAAACTCGCCGGGCCCGAACGCGTGCAATTTCATGTGCCTAATCGCTTTACCGAAAGCCACGGCATGCGGCTGCCCAAATTGCGCGAAAAGCTGGAAGATAAAAGTTTCCGCCCACAAGTGGTGCTGACCTGCGACACCGGCATCACCGACGCCGAGGCAAGTGCCTACGCCAAAGCCCAAGGCCTCACCGTGATTATCACCGATCACCACGATCTGCCGGCCGAATTTGCCAACCTCGATCCGGGCCGAGATCCGCTTTGGGGACTGGGACCGCAGGAGCAGCCCTCGGTGCGCCAGGCTGACGCCATTGTCAATCCTAAATTGCAACCAGCCAATGATCCGCTGCGCACGCTGCCTGGCGTTGGGGTGGCTTATAAACTGATCCAGCACTTGTACACCCTGGCCGATCGCAGTGGCGAAGAGCAAGAATTTTTAGATCTAGTAGCGCTGGGCATTGTGGCCGATGTGGCCGAACAAGTCCACGACGCACGTTATTTGCTGCAAATCGGCCTGGAGAAGCTGCGCACCACCAAACGGATTGGGCTACTGGCGTTGATGGAAGTGGCCCGCCTCGATCCGGCCACCGTCACCGCCGATTCGATCGGATTCCAGTTGGGGCCGCGCATGAATGCGCTCGGGCGCTTAGAAGATGCGACGGTCGCCGTGGAATTGCTCACCACGCGCGATGTGATTCGGGCCAGCCAACTGGCCAACAAGATGGAACGGCTCAACCAAGAACGTCGCCTGCTCACCAGCCAGATCACCAAGGCCGCGTTGGAGATGTTGGAGCGCGACCCAAGTTTGCTCGATTTCAATGGGCTGGTCTTGGCGCATGAAGCTTGGCACGCGGGTATTGTCGGGATCGTCGCCTCGCGCCTAGTGGAGGAAGTGGGGAAGCCTGCAGTTTTGCTGATCAAAGAACCCGGTCAGCCCGCCCGCGGCAGCGCGCGCAGCATCCCTGGCGTAGATATTGGTGCGGCGATTGCCGCTTGCAGTCCGCTGCTGCTCACCTATGGTGGCCATCCCGGAGCAGCGGGCCTGAGCCTCTTGCCGGAAAATATCGACCGCTTCCGCCGCGAACTGGATCGACAGATTGAGCTCCATCGCGACGAGCGCGCTCCGACCGGCTTGCAGATCGATGTGGAAGCCACCTTGGGCAGCCTCAATTTGGATCTAGCGCAGGCGCTCCAACAGTTAGCCCCTTTTGGCAATGGCAATCCAACACCGCACTTTTTGAGCCGCCAGTTGACAATCCGCAGCGACCACCGCTTGGGGCGTGAAGGAGCCCATCGTAAGCTGCAAGTGCAGGGACCGGATGGCGCGCAACAATCGGTGATCTGGTTCCACGGGGGCGATGCTGAACTGCCCACAGGGCCAGTTGATCTGGTCTATACATTGGGGATCAACGAATACCGAGGCGAACGCAGTGTACAACTGGGCTTAGAGGCCATTCGCCCCGCCGAAATTGAGATCATCGACCTCGGCCAGCGCGCTGCCGCGGCCGTGCGTACGATCGAAGATTTGCGTGGGAAAGCTGTACAGCCGGCTGAGCTCCCATCACCCGAGCAGGCAATCTGGTACGCAGAAGGCAGCAAATTAAGCGATGAAACGGCCGAGATCGCGTTTGCTCCCCGTACAGCCCTGGTAACCGACAAGGTTGGCGCTCCCTTGGTCTTATGGAGTGTACCACCATCGGCCAGCCTCTTACAGTGGCTGGTCAAAAGTGTGGCACCCAGCGCAATCTATCTGTGTGGGCAACTGACGAACGACGATACCATGCACGCGGTGGTGCGCCAGGCCGCGAGCATGTGCAAATATGCGCTTGGGCGAGATGGCCTGCTGCCCATCGACCGCATGGCTGCACGGCTGGGGTTGACCGAGCGAGCCATCCGCCAAAGCTTGCTCTGGCTCGAGCGCCGCGGGATCATTGAGATCGTGGATTGGGAGACGAGCGAGTCTACCAGCGACGTGGTGCGCATTCAGGCCGGGAATGGCAACCGGCAGGAAGAGGAAGCCGATTTAGTCCTCGCCGAATTGGAAGCGGAGCTGGCCGAGATCCGTGCCTATCGGCGCTATTTTTTGCGTGCCCGCGTCAACGAATTGATTCCCACCGAGTAGCCAATTCGATTCTGAATTTTGTGCAATAGTGTGCTCATTACAATTGACTGGCAAGTGCTACAATAGAGGCATGAAAGCGTTTTTCTCTCATTTTGGCCTCGTTGTATCATGAGCATTCGTTCCGGCCTACGTTTGTCGTGGGGAATCACCCATTTTTCTGGCTTTTTTGCCTCTCCTCTGCCCGAATGGCTGATTTTGCTGCTGGCTCTGGTGGTACGGAGTTGGCAGCTGAACTACCACAGCTTCTGGTTTGACGAAGCCGTCACCCTGCAATGGGCTTCCTCTAACCCGCTCTGGACGTGGCAACACACCTTTTCCCTCGAAGCTGACAAACACCCACCCGCCTATTATCTATTGATGCATCTCTGGCTCGAGTTGCTCGCGCCCCTGGACCTGCGCGGCAATGACACGGCTGTCCGCTGGCTCGGCAGCCTGCTGGGCGTGGCCACGGTGCTGGGAATGTTGCTCCTGGTCCGGCGCGTGAGTGGCCGGCCCATTGCCTTGTTGAGTAGTTTCCTGGTCGCTTGCAGCCCGGTTTTGGTCTGGTACAGCCAAGAGCTGCGCATGTTCCAACCGGCAACCACCGCGCTGGTTTGGGGTGGCTATACACTGCTGCGCGGCTGGCAGGGCGCAACTGCCCGGCAACGTTTGGGTTGGTGGGTGGCTTGTCTGCTGCTGCTCACGTGGGCGCTCTACAGCTATCTATTCAGCGCTTTGCTCATGCCCACGGTCGGGCTGACGTTACTGCTGCTCGCCGTAGTCGATCGCCGCTCGGATTGGCTGCGCCGTTTCAGCGAAGGTGCCCTCACCCTACTGGCGACGGGTCTGCTCTTTCTGCCCTTAGCCCTCAGCGCCTGGAGCGTCAGCAGTAGCGAAAGCGAACCAGGTCAGGCCTTTGCCGATTTCGGAGCTAACCTCTGGCGGCAGTTGCGCATTTTCACCATCTGGCGGGTGGATTGGCCCAGTTGGTTGATCACGGACGTGCTCATCTTCTTTGCTGCGTTTGCGCTGATTGGCTTGGCGTGGCCGCGGCGCTTCGCCCAACAAAGCAACGTCAAGGGCGGGCAATTCGATCAAGCTTGGCTGCTCTTGTGGATCGGCGTACCCTTCTTGATCGGCAATGTGCTGCTCGCCCGCATGTCAACCGTCTTTGCCGAAGATCGCTATTTTCTCTTTCTGACACCGTGGGTGTTGTGGGCGGTTGCCCGGGGCATCTTTGTTTGTGGACAACGCTGGCCTGCCATCACGTGGAGCAGTGCGGGTGTAGCCGGGGCCACCGTACTGCTGGCCCTGCCCCACTTGTGGACGCCGGCCATGTATCGCGAACATTGGCGGGCCGCCGCGGATTATATCGCCACCTATGAGCAAAATAGTCCGACCCTGCCTGCCGCAGTCGTTGCCCACGTCGATTATGTGCGCCGCCCCCTCGAACGCTATCTGCGCCCCCAGATCAGCACCGACGAGTTGCCAGTCTTTTTTCCTTTTGGGGGCCCACTCGATCCAGCGCAAGTAGAGACTACGATAGCGCCACCACTGCAAGGGATCATCGACCAGGGCACAGCAACGCTCTGGTTGGTGCAAAGCCATTTGGATGGCGTCGATGACCAGCGCTTGGTGGAAAATTGGCTCCAAGCTCGCTTTCCCCTGGTCACCGAACAATTCCCAGCCGGCATTCAAATTCGTGGCTTTGCCCTGCGCAGTCACTTTACCGAATTGCCACCTTTACCCGAAACAGCCAACCTGCTAGAGCAAGAGCTCGCGCCAGGCCTCCAACTGGCAGCCTGCGAAATCATCACCCCGCGGATTGCCGCCCGCGACGAGCAGTTGCATCCTCCTAGTGGCTGGGTGCATATCCGCTTGTGGTGGCGAGCAACTGACTCCATTGCCGAGGATTATCAGCCCATCGCCCAGATGATTGGCCTAGAAGGCGTCTGGGGGGATCGACTTTACCGAGCCAACGAGACATTACAGCGCTGGCCAACCAGCAGTTGGTCGATCGGCGAAGTGATTCGCGATGAGATTGACATTAATGTCAACCCAGTGACACCTGCGGGGCATTACCCGGTATGGATCAGCTTGATGAACAACAGCGGTCAAGTCCTAGAGGCCAAGGTGCAGTGTGGCAACGTTGAAATTATTAAGGAATAAAATACAAGAAGCAGAAACCAATCATCCTCATCCAACAAACCACATTGGATAGGCCTCATAAGGAGTCAGCAGCATGACGAAATTGCTCGTCGGAGAGCGGATTGGGCGCGGTGCGCTGTTGCGTGTTGGCACAGCAGCCGTGATCTTTGATCAAACCCGCCAGAAGATCTTATTGACCCAGCGTAGTGATAATGGCCGCTGGTGTTTACCCGGTGGCATGATGGAACCGGGGGAGAGTGCGGAAGAAGGGTGCATGCGCGAGGTCTGGGAAGAGACTGGGTTGCAAGTCGCAGTGCGCCGGTTGATCGGGATCTACACCTCGCCCCACCGCATTATGGTTTACAATGACGGCAATCGGGTGCAATATGCCTCTTTTTGCTTCGAGGCGGAAGTGGTTGGCGGGGAGTTGCGCTTAAGCGAGGAAACCATTGCGTACGGCTATTATGCCCACGCTGAGCTCCACACAATTGACTTGATGGAAAACCACATTGAGCGTGTTGAGGATGCCTTTGCCAACGCGATGACGACCTTTATTCGCTGAGGGTGGTCATCGCCGACGAATGCGTCCACAAGGCGCAAAAGCGGATTATGATTCCTCGCTGCGCGACTGGCGCTCCAAAGCGGCAATGCGCTCTCCCTGGCTTACGATCAACTCCGCGAGGAAGCCAACCAGCAGGAGCAGCACACTGATCACGGCCAAGATGCCCGCGGCGATAAAGATTGGGCGCTGTTGCGTGTCAGTGAAGAAGTAGAGGCCGGTCAAGTAAAAAAAGATCAGCAGGCTGAGCACCATCCCAGTCAAGCCCAAGCCACCAAAAAAGCGCATTGGTTTTTGACTAAAAGCCAGCAAAAACTTGAGGACCAGCACATCCAAAAAGCTGATGGGGATGCGCTGCCAGCCAAATTTGCTGCTCCCAGCGGGGCGGGGCTGGTAGAAGGTGGGCACCTCCCCAATGCGAAATCCTTGCTGAGCCGCAATCAACAACAAGAAACGGTGCCAATCACTGCGCAAGGGTGGTAGGCTTTCGACCAGCTCGCGACGCATTGCCTTGATCCAGTTGGCATCGTGCACAGGCACATTGCCGATCCAGCGCATGACAAAATTGTAAATACCGCTGGCAAACACTTTGCCATCCCGTCGGCCTTGCCGCCAGCCAGCCACCGCATCCAACTGCTGCTGCTCCAAGTGGCGCACCAACGCGGGGATGTCCAGCAGCGGGTCAGACTCCATGTCCGCGGGGATCAAGATGACGATCTCGCCGCGGCTAGCCCGGAACATGCGCTGCAGGGCCGCAGTCATCCCTTGGCTGCGCCGATGGCTGAAGACGCACAACGTGTCGTAGCGCTCCTGCAAGTTACGCAGACAATCACCGGTGCGGTCGGTGCTGCCGTCGTTGACAACCAAGACTTCACCACTGCAGCCCAATTCTGCAAAGGCAAGATAGCTGCGTTCAACCACCGCGGCGATCGTGGCTTCCTCGTTGCGAGCCGGGACCACGACCGAGATATAGGGTGTGGGTGCTGTGGGGGTGGGCGAGGCGGATGGTGCGGTATAAGTCATGGATCAACTGAGCAATTCATGCAGTAGTTCCGCCACCCGATCTTGTTGGGCGTCGGTCATTTCTGGGAAGAGCGGCAAGCTAAGGCAGGTTGCGCTCACGGCTTCGGTCACCGGCAAGTCGCCAGCGCCCAAACCAAGCGACGCAAACGCGGGTTGCAGATGCAATGGCAGCGGATAGTGGACACCAGCCTCGACCCCGCGGCGCCGCAGTTGTTCCAGCACTTGATCGCGACGCGAGGTGCGGACTACGTAGAGATGCCAAGCAGAATTGGCCCCTTCCGCCTCCTGCGGCAGGATCAGATCGAGATCCGCCAACAATTCCTGATAGCGGGCCGCGAGTCGTCGCCGGGCTGCGGTCCAATCGGCCAGATAGGGCAATTTTGCCGCCAAGATGGCTGCTTGCAGCGTGTCGAGCCGCTCGCCATACCCAACTTGGTCATGCACATATTTGTCGCGGCGCCCGTGATTGCGCAGCGAACGGATCTGCTCGGCCAGATCGGGATCATTCGTGGTGACAGCGCCAGCATCTCCATAGGCACCAAGATTTTTGCCCGGATAGAAGCTAAAACAGCCTAGGTGAGCCAATGACCCGGCCATTCGCCCCTGCCAGGTGGCACCATGAGCTTGGGCAGCATCTTCGATCACGGCGAGGCCATGCGTCTCCGCAATGCTGTTGATGCGATCCATATCCGCAGGCAGGCCGTAAATGTGCACGGGGATCACCGCACGCGTGTCCGGGGTGATGGCAGCAGCGAAGCGTTCGGGATCGAGTGTATAGGTGACTGGGTCGATATCGACAAACACGGGCTGGGCGCCGACCGCACAGATTGCTTCAGCGGTAGCGATAAAGGTATGGGCGGTGGTGATCACCTCATCACCCGGGCCGATCCCCAGTGCCCGCAGCGCCAAGGTCAACGCCGCAGTACCACTACTCACACCAATACAATGGGCCACGCCACAAAAATCGGCAAATTGCTGCTCAAACCCGCGCACTGCCGGGCCCATAATAAAGCTCGTGTTGGTGATCACCTGTGCGATCGCAGCATCAATTTGGGGCTGGATGGCACGATATTGAGCTTTGAGATCCACCAAGGGAATAGTCTGATTCATGGAGATACCCGGTTTAGCGGCGCAAAAGGGCAGCAAGAAAAGCAATGTAGACCACGACAGCGAGCACACCGGCGATTGAGGGCAACGTATCGTGCACAAACTCGCCAGGTGCACCCACGCTTGTGCGCAGGAAAATCGCTAAGGCTAACAAGAGCCACACCGCCGAGTGTCCCCAACGCAACAGCAGAAATTGGAGCGCTCCTGTGTTTGGCCCCACTCGAGCACTAGGCCAAAAAAAGAAAAAGACGGCGGCCATCCCTAGACAAATTGCTCCCCAAACCACTAGTCATCTCCCCGTGTGTTTGATGCTATCACCAATCGTAGTCACATTATACGGTATAGGTAGGGGCCAACCAAACCGACACAAGAATAAGGAAGTGGGTGAGCGCCTACTAGCCGCCACTTACCATCTCCGCCGTCTGCTCCAGCCACACTTTGGCCCCACCGTTGTTCAAGCTCTGTTGACCTGCTTCGAGCACGGTCACCACGCGCAGGCCATTTTCGCCATCTGTTTGGGGTCGGTGCCCACTGCGGATGCAATCGACAAAATGCGCACATTCCAGACGCAAGGGCTCTTGCATATCGATGCGCGGGATCAAAATATCGCCGCTGTGTAGCTTGTATTGAAACTCGCCGTAGATGGGGTCGCCTTTGCGATACGCCCCTTTGTCATAGATGCGCACTTTGCCCTCGGTACTAACATCGTCGTAGACGATCATCTTGCGGCTACCCACCACCGTCATCTCGCGGACTTTGCTGGGGTCTAACCAACTAACGTGGATATGACATAGCAAATTGTTGGGGAAATGCAACGTGAGAAAGACCACATCTTCCACGGTCCCATTCAAGCAGCTTGCGCCATGACAACTCACCGCTACCGGCATCTGCTCGAGCAAAAAGAGGGCGATCGAAATATCGTGCGGCGCAATGCTCCATAACGCATTGACATCACTCTGCACTCGGCCCAAATTGACGCGGCGACTGTAGAGATAATAGACCTCCCCCAATTCCCCAGCTTGCACCGCCTGCTTGATATAGTGTACGGCTGGGTTGTACTCGAAAACATGACCAACCATCAGGTGGCGCTCTTGGCGGGCAGCTAATTCGACCAAATCCCGCGCCTCGCTGGTACTCATGGCAAGCGGTTTCTCAACAAAAACGTGCTTGCCAGCTGATAGGGCTGTGCGCACCAGCTCATAATGGGTGCGGGCCGGCGTCGCCACCGCAATGGCGCTCACCGATGGGTCATCGAGGACATCGCTCAAAATGGCCGTGGTTTGGCAGCCATATTGTTGGCGAACTTGGGCTAACACATTGGGGTTGGCATCGACCACATAGGCCAGTTCCGCGCCCGGCAATTGATGAAAATTGCGCGCTAGATTTGGACCCCAATACCCATATCCCACCTGGGCGATACGGATGGGTTGCGCGATTTCGCTCATACAGACTTCCTTTTGAATGAAATAGTCAAAGCGTCATGAGTACACAAGCCAACTGCGAAATATTACTCTTGAACCGTTGTGACGTGCCAGATCATACCGTTTTTCGTAGTGCAGCTAAACCAAGCACTCAACCATAAAATTATACACAATTCGACTGTGGAGCCCGTTTCGGCACCTCGTTGTGGTTCCATCCCGCCGGCCTGCATGAGCGATAATCAACCTTACATGCGCCACAAGTCGCCCTCCGCAATTCACCTTGACAGTCTATGCTGCAGACGCTATGCTGTTAGGGAACCTAGCGACGGTTTCACCCGTTTGCTGGCTATACAACAATTACCTTGAAGACAAATATTTTATGTGGATATCCCTAAAAAATAAGCTAATCCGCAAACCGAGCCCACAAGCGCTATCGAGCGCAATGGCTCTGTTTGCTTGCCGCTGGCTTCACCTTGAACGGGAGGTAGTATGATGCGCATCAATCGGATGGTAATAACCGCATTTGCTGCAATTCTCGTTGCAGTGGCAGCGGGCTTCTTTGGGCTGCAATTATGGCTCCAGCGCACCTCAGAAGCGACCCCCACCGAAGTAGGGATCACAATGGTGCCTACCACT
Organism: uncultured Caldilineaceae bacterium; assembly: GCA_964568485.1. Classification (GTDB taxonomy): domain Bacteria; phylum Chloroflexota; class Anaerolineae; order Caldilineales; family Caldilineaceae; genus CFX5. Next base: position 14,672 of record CAZMRA010000003.1, read on the forward strand.
TCGCCGGAAGCCACCCAGACGCCGACACCGCCGCCTGATTTTGCGGGCACCGCCGTGGCGCAACAAGGCACCGTGCAAGCAGCGGTCGAAGCAACCGTACAAGCGATCGCCCCAACGAGTGCGCCCCCAGTGGCGACCCCAATTCCGCAGGAAATCCAACCCCCTGCATTGACCGCGACTCAGCAAGCCCTGAATGCGACCGTACAAGCCGCTGTGGATCTGGCCTTGACGGCCGCGGCTCAAACTGGCACCGCAGCACCACCAGTTGTCACCGTGGTGGAAACGCCAATCCCGGAGGCAACTTCGTCCCCCACCTGGACGCCGGTAGTGACGCTCTCGCCGACCTGGACGGTAGTACCGAACACGGCCGCGACCCAAAGCGCGCTCCAAGCCACGGTACAATCTGCGCTGATCGCCACCCTGACCGCGCAACCGCCCACGTTGACCCCGACCAATACGTGGACGCCGATCCCAACGTTGACTTCGTCACCTACGCCGCCACCGAACCAGACTGCGACCGCGCAGGCGCTCGAGACCACAGTAGCGGCCACGCTGACCGCAGTGCCAACCGCAACACCGCTACCGCCAACGGAAACACCTGATGGAACAGCCACCGCAGTGGCCTTAGAAACGCGCATTGCCCAGGATGTGGCGGCGACGCTAACAGCCCAGCCAGTAACCGCAACGCCGACCTTCACGGCGACGGCTGAGCCAACGGAGGTTCCAGACGATACAGCGACAGCCACGCCCAGTGAGACGCCTACGCTCACCGCCACCGCGGATCTCACCGCAACTGTGGCTGCCCAAGCGACGCTGATCGCAGAAGCGGTCGAGGCAACCCTGACAGCGCAGGCCGAACTCGCGACCGAAACAGAAACACCAACACCCACCGAGACCATTCCGCCCACAGAAACGCCTGATCTGACAGCGACCGCAGAGGCATGGGAAACCAGTGTGGCCGAAGCCGTTCAAGCAACCCTGACAGCGGTGGCCGAGGCCACAGAAACGGCCCTGCCAACGGCAACCGAAACTATCACCGATACCGTTGACGATGAGCAAGCCCTGTTTGCTAGTGCGGTCGAAACAGCCGTAGCCAGCCAATTGCCCGCTTATGTCGAGACTGCAGTGGCAGCCACGCTGACCGCCATCGCCGATGATACTGAGGCAACTGATGAAGAAATAGAGACCGCGACACCGGTGCCCACAGCAGCAACCACGTTGACGGACACGGAGACCCTCACAGAAAGTTCTACCATCACCGATGAAGAGACGGTCGTGTTGCCGCTGGTCATCACCTCGACCGAGCTGATCTCGACCCCAACGCCCACGACCCTACCAGCAGAATCACTCGAGATCACGTCGACGATCAGCAGCACGCTATCCACATCACCCACCACGACGCTCCCACCGACTTCGACAGTCGAAGTCGAGGAGGTCACCAGCGCAGTTGCTGGCGCGGCGGATGAACAGCGGATTGTGATCCCCGAAATCCGCAATGGGGAAGGGAATGTCAGCAGCGACATTGCGCTCTCACCAGATGGCACCATGCTGGCCGTGGCCACGTCGCTGGGCGTTTGGGTCTATTTTGTAGAGGATGATGATCGGGGGTGGCTGCCCGTCATGTTGCCCTTTAGCAGCGTGGATTGGTCACCCGATGGTTCGTTGTTGGCGGCAAGCAGTGGCGATTGGACCGGCAACGGCCAAGGGGACAATACCATTTTGGTCTGGGAAGCAGCGAGCGGCGACTTGGTGACTGTCTTAAGTGGCCACGAAGCCGATGTCTGGCAGGTCCGCTGGTCGCCCGACGGCGCCTGGTTGGCCTCGGCCTCGCACGATGGCAGTGTACGAATTTGGGATGTCCAAGCCGGTGAAGCGATCCAGATTCTGGACGAGCATGAAGCGCCCGTTTGGAGCATCGCTTGGTCACCGGATGGGGCACTTCTGGCGACCGTGGCGGGCAACGCCAGTAATGAACAGGCAGAAGCCAGCGCCATCTACCTGTGGGATCCCATAACCGGCAGGCGTCAATTCACCTTTGGCAATCAAGCAGCAGTGCCCCAGACAACCGCTTGGCAACCGAATGGCAACACCTTCGTCACCGGCTCGAACGATGGCACGATCCGCTTGTGGGATGGCGAACAGGGTCAACAAATTGGCGAGTTAGCAAGCCAAGCTGCGCCCATTTTGAGCAGTGCCTGGTCGGCCAACGGGGACCGTTTGGCCGTTGCGAGCGGTTCGCTTGAAGATAACGATGACGAAACAGTCCAGAATGTGGTCAGCATCTGGTCGATGGACAATGGTGAGTTGCAAGCCGCCATTACCGACCTACCCGACACCGTGGTGAGTGTGCGCTGGGGGAATGATGATGAAACCCTCGTTGGGGTTACCCTCGATGGCGTAGTCTATCGCTGGTCGCTGCCACGATAGGAATCGTATCCTTTGCTGAAACTTCACCGGAGGCTTTGCGTACTGAAATATAGTGAGTATGCATCCAGATATCTGCCCAACAATCAGGCAAGATAATCTAGGGTTTAATAGCAATCTACGTTTGTGAAGGAGAGGCAAGATGACCGAACAGTCGACACCCGAAAACAATCAGCAAGAGACGACCGATAAAGGGCGGACCATTGTAGAGGAAATAGAAATCGCAAGTGCTCAGCTGCTTGATCGGGTAAAGGAATTAATCGCTGAAGGCAATGTCCGCCGGTTGATTATTCGCTCGCCCGAGGACAAGGTGTTGCTCGAGATTCCCCTGACCGTTGGTGTGGTAGCCGGTGGGATCTTCACCATAGTAGCCCCATTCTTGGCAGCGTTGGGCGGGATTGCGGCGTTGGTCTCCCGTGTGAAGGTTCAGATCATCCGCGACGAGCCGCCCGCTGAATAAGAGGCGATTTGTAAGTGCTGTAGCAGCGTGTTCTGTGATTAGCGTAACGATTTTCGTCATAAGAAACCAGAATAGGGAGGGAATCTAGAGTGAGATTCCTTCCCTATTCTATTTATTGAGCGGACACTTCTTCCCACCCACCACTCTCAGTATTGCGCCGGAACTGATAGGCCACTTCTCGCCGCTCGCTGGTGGCAATCAGGTTAAAGTCAAACTCCAGCCCGCGCACCGTCATGGTGCCATTCTGCTCAAAGCGGATGCGCCACGCCCGGAAATTGGGGTCGAGCATTGAGAGTTCGTACTGCGGTTCGCCCACAAAATTCCCGTTTTCATCCAAACCAATCGAATAGATGTCGGGCGTACGAGCCAACCCGTAATAGAGTCGCTTGCCATCCGGCCAGTTGTAAACGGATAGGCCAAAGGCATCCACATCCGGGAAGGTAGCCGCCTCACCAATCGCATTTAACGGCACTTGCACAATCTTGCCGACTTCGCTAGCCCGGGCCGATCCCGCCACGGTGCTCACATACAAGCTATTGAGGTCGCAATCAAAGGTCATGCCAAGAATGCCAAAGGGATTTTCCGGTGAGTTGGGAGCTGCGGCCGTCAAGGTGATCAGACTCGTCATCTGTGCGGTGACACCATCCACCTTGTAGACAATATTCGCCTTCTCCGGCGGATTATCCGTTAGACTCTCGCGTGGTGCTGGGTAGACATACAAATTGCCCGCGCCATCAAACGTCACATACCCCAACCAGCCCGCGTCATCCCAAGTTGGATCTTGATAGGTGCGGCTGGGTTGACCATTCGGGCCTATATCAATGACCGCTAGCCCCACAGGCTCGGTTTGGGAGGTACTGACCAAGGCTTGTGGGCTAAAGCCTAGCGTTTGGGCGAACCCTGGTTGCCCGCGGCAATAGTCGGCGGGACCCACCGGCGGCGGGACAGCAGCTACAGTCGCAGTGGCAATCGGCTGATCACCACCGGCGGATTGGTTGAGCGTCAGATAGACGCCCAAGGCCAAAAAGGCGACAATTAACAAAGCGCCGCCAATCCACAACCAAGGATTTGAACGCTGCCGTGCGGCTGATCGGGCGCTGGTCGGTTTCTTCGGCTGGGTTTTGGTTGTCTCAGTTGTTGTCGTCTGGGCTGGCGGATTAAATACTTTATTGCGTTTTGTCTTACGAGCCATCAAATCACCTATTCGGCTGTGCTTTCAAAGGGGATAAACATCGGCCCACCATAACATGGGTAGTCTTCGGCCATAAAGACACCATCAACTAGTCTAGCTTCGGCCCAACAATACTCTTCACCAGGCGTGTCATCGTTGTAGATTTGAGCAACATACCAGACTACTAACGGGCTGGCCAGGATCAGTTCGGGGTCGGGATCGATGAACTTTTCCGGCCCCTGGCGATAATCTTGGTTGCAACAAGGGCCGATAGTGATCAAGTCGGTCTCACCTTCGTCATTGGCCCCGGGCTCCGTATGGCGCCGCGTGACATACAGATACGGATTGTCGCCCCGGCCACCATCGCCAAACTGGCCTTGTCCAGGCAGCAGATAATATCCCTGCCCGGTTTCGCTGCTCAGCCGGAATTGATACCCTTCCGGCGTGGTTGAGTCAGTCGGCGCTTGCCACTGCTCGTGCTCCCACTCGATCCACTGCTCACCATCCCAGGCGGCAAAGGTCTGCGTATCGGGCCAAGCAATCCGCATTACCGGCCGGTAGATCCCATCATTCCCACAGCCGCGGCCATGGTTCCCAAACACGACCCGGAAGCGTCCATCCTGGTAGAACTCAAAGCGCTGCGAATAAAAATAGTTACAAGGGGCAGGCCAGGTATCGGTTTGGTATTCTTGGATCAGCGCAAAGCCGGGCACTCCGTCGGTCGCCTGGATCTCCTCAACGCGGGGAATATTAAACGCTACGACCGACGCTTGGCTGAAGATGGGGCAACCAATGGCATCGCTATAGCCAAAGCCCTCACGCTCAGAGTAGCTAACATGCCAATCCACCAATTTGATGCTGTCGGCCACCGGCTGATCTTCAAACTGCAGATCGGTAATCCGCAAGCCGTCGGAGCTGGTGAGCGTATAGTCGAATGACCAGCCATCACGTGTCAGCGTGTGGAGCTGGTCACAATATTCGGCCATTACCACATCGTTTTGCAAACTCTTCTCGGTAATCAGCGAATTAGCGCGGCCCGTATTGGTCCAGCGCAGCCCCACCAGCGAGCCATTGGTCAGGTCGACAATTGCCCACAAGGCCCACTCGCCTTTGACAAAGGTCGGGGCCACACATAGATGGCGCGAGCGCTCGCAGCGCGATTGGTTCAACGCCGTCTTGACATTTTCCATGGTGGCATCGTCGGGACCAGGCCGTTCGCCCCAAGCCTCGGCCACTTCCGGCGCGTTGGTCGCAATCTCCAAGGCAATCACCCGCAAATGCTCCGGAATATCAGGCTGGGTGTCGGGCAGCGTGTTGACCGCCAGTACCCTTTCAGCATCCAGATCCACAATGGCGACGGTGCTCAAATTGAGGCCATAGTTATAGAGCTCCACCCGGTAACAAGTTGCCTGCGCGCAGTCAGCCAACGGCTCGCTAATGTCACCTGGGCGCAACGGATAGACGCCAAAGATCTCGTTACGGAAGGGCTCGCCCGTCTGCGGGTGGCGGAGATTGGCCTGAAAATCGGGATTGGCAATGGCCAGCGCTTGCGCCTGCAATTGCGCTTCATCGAGATCGGGCAAGGGCAAAATCGGGATTGGTTCTTGCAGTACAGCCTGAACTTGGGCTAAATGGGCAAGCAACAGTGAGGAAGTGGGTGTCGTGCTCGACAAGGCAGAACGCAATGCCAACACACCAGGCTCGGCTGTTGGCGGCGGAACACGCGTCGGCGCTGGACTTGGGGTCGCCTCGTTCACAACATCCGGGGCAGGGGTCAACGTCGGGCTGGCTGTTGGCTCATTGCCACCACAGGCCGCCAGCATCAACCCACAGGCAAACCAAAGCCAGGTCAGATTCTTGAGCAATCGCATCAGACATCTCTATTATGAAACCAAAGACGAAGTATTTCTGGATGGTGAAGCTTACAAGAAATTCAGTATTATCGCAAGAGGGTACACGCGCTTGCAGATTGGGTCAAATTCTATCTTCACAAGCAAGCGGCTGGTAATAGCTGGGGCCAACACAGCTCTGGCAGAGAATCTGATCATCAATGCGCACCTCGCGCTCATTGATGATCTCTTCGCCGCAGCGACTGCAATTTACCCGACGCCCGGCCCGGCTAATAATCTTCGCCACCGGCGTCTGCAGCACTACCGGTTGCCAAACCAGCAGCTCTTCCACAGGCATGCGTTGATACCCTAGCAGCATGACTTGCCAGCGATTGCGCGCTTCGGGCGCATAAGCGGCGGCCCGTTGGCGCGCTTCGTGATGGGGTGCCAAGCGCACGGCTCGTTCCGTTTGGGTATCGATAAAAGTGGCCGCTACCTTGCCATAATCTTCCAAGCGCATGGTGCGTCGCCCCAGCCAACAATTGGTGGCCACAGCAACCCCATCGGCAAAACAGCCATCGGTCTCCACAATGGTGAACAAGCGCTTGTCGGGCTGGGGCAAGGCGAGCGCTAGCCACTCCCCGGCCAACAAGCCCATCCGCACACCGAGCACCTGACGCGGACAGAGGTGACGATGATGTGCCGCCGCCAGCGCCAATAATTCCTCTAGTGTTTTCGCATTCGCTGCTCCAGGTGGGTGTTCACTCATAGCTGGATCATATCATTTGTACAAGGGCTCCCCAAACTATTCATTCCTAGCAAATCGGGTTTACAATATACAGTGTAGCAACGCTATGCGGCCGCGGATTGATCCATGGCGACCGTCTATCCACTATCACTGCAATGCTGGGTTTTCGTTGAAAAAGTGACGTAGGTGCTCGAGCGAGTACCTACCCGTCGCCTTTTCCAAAGCTCCCTGGCATAGCACCCAGTATGATGAGGAGAAAACGATGTACAATACCATTTTAGTACCGCTCGATGGCTCCACGCGTGCCGAACGGATCCTACCAAATGTCGAGGCATTGGCTGAGAAATTTGGCTCGCAGATCATCCTCTTTCAGGTGGTAGAACCGATCGTGACTGGCTCATCACCCTATGAGGCTGGTGCGCTCTTTGTTACTGAAGAGATCGAAAGACGGACCGAAGAAGCCACCACCTATCTAACCAATCTGCAAAATACACTAACCGCTAAGGGGCTTACTGCCAATATTCAAGTGGAGTATGGCCCAGTTGTGCCTACGCTTTTAGAAGTCGCCGATCGCCTCCAGGCAGATCTCGTAGCCATGGCCAGCCACGGGCGCACGGGCTTGGCACGCGTCTTTTATGGGAGCGTGGCAGCTGGTATCCTCAATCGGATTGAGCACCCCTTGTTGGTTATCCGTGCGCAAGAGGAGTAATGGTTTAAGTCTGGTCAAGATGGTTCAAGCTGCGCGGCTCGAACCATCTTTTTATTGTCCTAGAAGATTTGTGAACTGACAAGGGTTATGATAGTATTGGCCGGTTACTTGCTTACGAATGCATCGTGCACCTTGATAGGTGTACGTTACGAAACACGGCTCACGCAGATCCTAGACTAGTTTCAGAGAGACTAGGGTTGTAGCAAAGAAACTGGCAGCGAAACTTGCGTAAGTCCGTCTAAAGTTGTCCGCAAAAGATTGTGTGAGAAAGAACCGGCTTATGACCAACGCATTGATGGCTTCACTCCAGCCACAAACCAAAGAGGACTTTCCTCAACTCGATCCCGGTGATACGGTGCGTGTGCATCAACGGATTGTTGAGGGACGCAACGAGCGCATTCAAGTTTTCCAAGGGGTAATTATTGCCCTGCGTGGTGGCTCAACCCCAGGGGCAACCTATACTGTGCGCCGCACAGCTGCCCATGGCATTGGCGTGGAACGAACCTTCCCGCTCTATAGCAAGAATGTTGATAAAGTTGAAGTTCTGCGCAAAGCCAAAGTCCGCCGCGCGCAACTCTACTTCTTGCGCAGCCGCTCGGGTAAGGCTGCCCGTCTGCGCGAGAAACGCTTCTTGCAGGCTTGATCCAACGGTGATTGGCCGGAATACCAAGCACTGGCCTCGCGGTCAGTGCTTTTTGTATTGGCAGAGAACAACCGATACGTGATGCTAGCTGCGGAGTGCGCATTCGTCCAATAGTATGGCAACCAAATCTCGCCCCGATTTCACCCAGGAGCAACGGTGCTGGCAGGCTGGCCATCGGCATGTAGCCGGTATCGATGAGGCTGGCCGCGGTGCCCTGGCCGGGCCAGTGGTCGCAGCAGCTGTGATCCCGCCGTATACAGCCTCTCTGAGCGGTATCTGGGCAGAAGTCTGCGACAGTAAACAACTCTTGGCCCACCAACGGGAGGCCCTTGCCGAACAGATCAAAGCAGAGGCGACTGCGTGGGGCGTGGGCATGGTTGATGCAGCGACCATTGATCAGATTGGGATTGCCGCGGCCACACGCGAAGCCATGCGCCAGGCCATTCTGAGTCTTACCCCTGCGGCTGATTTTTTGCTGCTCGATTGGGTCAAACTTCCCCAGGTCAATCTCCCTCAGCACAGCCAAAGCAAAGCAGACCAAACTATGGTTTCGGTGGCGGCAGCTTCGATCCTAGCCAAAGTGCACCGCGATCAGCACATGCTCGAGTTGCATCAGCAATACCCGGTATATCAATTTGCCGCGCACAAAGGGTATGGGACAGCCGCCCACCGTGCAGCCATTCGGCAATACGGTCCATGCCCGATCCATCGGCTAAGTTTTGCGCCGCTTGCTCAACAACCAACGCTATGGACGCTGGCGGCCCTGCCGAGAACTTCTCCCGAATGATGAAAACCGCAGATGCCCCGCGCGATCCACGCCGCAGTTTGGGCAACGCTGGAGAACAATTGGCCGAACAAGCGTTAGTCGCGGCGGGCTACTCGATCATTGAGCGCAATTGGCGTTGCCCAGCGGGGGAAATAGATCTGGTTGCGCAGGAGTATGCGCCTGATTTTGTCACGGGCCAAGCAGCCGTGCCCTGGTTGGTGCTGGTTGAAGTACGAACCCGCCGCGGAGATCGCTATGGCAGCGCGCGTCAATCAATTACCTCCCGCAAGCAGCACAAATTACGCGAAGTCGCGGCCCATTATGTCCAGCAACAAGCCTGGAGCGGTCCCTGGCGAATTGATGTCATTGCGATACAGATGGATGCGCAGGGCCATTTACTCACTATTGAACACATTCGCCATGCGGTGACTGCCGACTGAGTACGCTTATGCCTGCTACTACACAATTGCCTCTCCTGGTGATCCTAGGGCCGACGGCAGTCGGGAAGACCGAATTGAGCCTCACTTTGGGGGAACGGTACAAGGGTGAGATTCTTGGCGCGGACAGCCGCCAAATCTATCGGGGGATGGATATTGGCACGGCCAAACCCACCGCCGAGGAACAACAACGCCTGCCGCACCACTTGATCGATCTGCGCCAACCGGATGAAACGCTGAGCGTGGCGGAGTATCAACAACTGGCTTACACCACCATTGATGCGGTCCATAACCGCGGCCATTTGCCCTGCTTGGTCGGTGGTACCGCCCTCTATATCCGGGCCGTCACCGAAGGGTTACGTTTCCCCGAAGTTCCGCCCAACCCAGCCTTGCGCGCCGAATTGGAAGCTGAATTAGCGGCATCGGGGCCGGACCCGCTCTTTGCGCGGCTGCAGCAACTTGATCCCGCCACCGCCGCCCGCATCGATGCGCGCAATGGCCGGCGCCTGGTGCGCGCGCTGGAGATCGTGATCAGCACAGGCCGTTCAAAGGTGGAGCTCGAGGGCAGCGATCCGCCGCCATATCGCATTTTAATGCTTGGCTTCATGCGTGAACGGACAGAATTATATGAACGCATCGACCAACGCGTCGATTGGATGATTGAGAATGGGTTGATCAAGGAGACCGAACGATTACTGGCTGCGGGCTATGCCCCCACCTTACCCGCCATGACCAGCCTCGGCTATCGCGAGATCACCGCATATTTGCAGGGACAACTCAGCCTGCCTGAAGCGATCAATCAGCTCAAATTCGAGACCCATCGTTATGTGCGTTATCAAATGACTGCCTTTCGCAAACTAGCCAATGTACACTGGCATGAACTTTCGCCATCCGCATTACATGTCCTCACTGAGCGAGTTGAACGGTTTCTGCAAGCTTGAGCGGAATGGCCCGGCCGGAATCTGCCATCTCCATTGCCACTCATTGATCATCCTCTCTGGCCCCTTTTTTACCTCCTTGCAACTGATGGTTAAAGGCGCTATAATTCTCCGTTACACTCACGAAATTGGCCGGCGTGGGCAAAGGAGAAAGCATGCTCGATTTTACAGATTCCCAAGATGTGACAGCTTCCGACGAAAGCGATACCGAGCCGAGTATTACTGAATTGGTCGCGGCTGGCTATATCAATGGCCAAGGGAGCATTCGCCTGCCGGTACTCCCACCACCCGAGACAAATCATTTACCGCAGGTTGCAGAGCCACTACCCACGCTGATAGCACGAATGCCAGCGCTGCCCATGGCCGACGGGAGTACTTCCATTGTTTGGCAAGGGTCCCCCGAAGAGCAACAAGCATTCGAGCAGGTCTTGCACCATTTGCCCCGCCCCGTCAGTCACAAAGAGCAAGAATTACTGGTGCGAGCGTTTGTCTTGGCCAGCTATGCCCATCGCGAGCAGCGCCGCGAAAGCGGTGAGCCTTACATGTTGCACCCAATCGCAGTCACGCGCATTTTGGCGGATCTGAATATGGATGCCGACACGCTGGCAGCCGGGCTCTTACATGATGTCGCCGAAGACAGCGAATTTTCGATCGACTACATCCGCGAGCACTTTGGGCAGATCATCGCGATGCTGGTCGATGGCGTGACCAAACTGAAGCGCATCAATGAATTGAGCAATGCGCAAGGGGGCATCTCGAACAGCAAAGCCGAGTCACTGCGGAAGATGTTTCTGGCCATGGTCGAAGATATTCGCGTGGTGATCATCAAATTGGCCGACCGCCTCCACAATATGCGCACGCTGGGCACGCAAAAAGATTACAAACGGCGGCGCATTGCACGCGAAACGCTTGATATCTTTGCGCCGTTGGCCAATCGCTTGGGGATCTGGGGCATCAAGTCCGAGCTGGAAGATCTTAGCTTTCGTTGGCTCGACCCAATTAGCTACAAAGATCTGGCCAAAGCCATGCAGCAAAAACAGGCTGAGCGCGACAAATTGGTGATCCGCGTCAAGGCTGAATTGGAGCGAGCAATGGCGTCGGCCGGCATTCAGGCGCAGGTGAGTGGTCGCCCTAAGCACATTTATAGCATCTGGCGCAAAATGCGCCGCAAAGAAGTCGATTTTGAACAGATTTACGATATTCACGGTTTCCGGATTATTGTCGGCGATGAAGACAATCCAAATCCCATCCCTGATTGTTATGCTGCTTTAGGGGTCGTACACAGCATGTGGCGGCCCATCCCCGGCGAATTTGACGATTACATTGCCAACCCGAAGAACAACATGTATCGCAGTCTGCACACCGCGGTGCTCAACAAACGTGATGGGCGGCCAATGGAAGTGCAGATCCGAACGTGGGAGATGCATCAGATCGCAGAGTATGGGATTGCGGCGCACTGGCAATACAAAGAGGGTGGCCAACATGACGCCGAATTCCAGAGCAAAATCAACTGGTTACGCCAATTGATGGAATGGAGGCAAGAAGTCACAGACCCCGACGAGTTCATCGACAGCATGCGCACCGATGTCTTTAAGGATTGGGTCTTTGTCTTTACGCCGCAGGGCGACATTATGGAGTTGCCAGCCGGCTCGACGCCGATCGACTTCGCCTATAGCATTCACACCGAATTGGGGCATCGCTGCCGAGGAGCCAATGTTAACGGGCGGTTGGTACCCCTCGATTACAAGCTAAAAAATGGGGACCAAGTCACCATCATTTCGGCCAAACGGGGTGGCCCCAGCCGTGATTGGTTAAATCCAGCCCTCGAATATACCGCCACACAGCGGGCACGCAGCAAGATCCGCGTTTGGTTGCGCAGGCAAGGCCGCGACGAAAACATCCAACGTGGCCGCGAGATGCTGGAAAAAGAGCTAGAACGCCTCTCCGCCACGCTGAATCAAGACCAGCTCGCCAAGTTATTCAATTACGAAAAAACCGACAATTTCTTGGCCGCGATTGGGTATGGCGACATCAACTCGCAACAAATTGCCCAGCGCATCCTCGAATATGAGCGGCGCGAACAAGCCCGTCAGAATGCCTATCAGACAGTCATCACCAATCTCACGCCGAGTAAGCGCCCCTATGCGCCTGATGGCTTGGTCGTGCAGGGGGTCGAAGGGCTATTGATGCAACTGGGGCGGTGTTGTCACCCGGTACCGGGAGATACGATTGTGGGTTATGTCACCAAAGGCCGCGGGGTAACGATTCATCGCACCGATTGCCCCAACATCAAGGTGATCTTGAGCAAAAACACCCCCAACCGGCTGATTGACGTGCAATGGGCCACCAAAGCCGAAGATACCTATCCCGTACGCATTCAGATCAGCGCCTATGATCGAGCGGGGCTGGTACGCGATGTTGCCAGCTTGGTGGCGGATCAACATGTGAATATGCGGCATGTCGAGGCGTTGACCGGGCAAAAAGACAATTTGGCCATCATCAACGCCGAATTAGAGATCACCGATGTGGCACAGTTGATGCGTATCCTCACGAAGATCGATCGTCTGCCAAATATTGTCGATGTACGCCGTAAACTTGGCTGATCTTTTCAGCCAAAGGCTCAATTAGTGAGGTTCAGACAGTAACCAATTCCGCGCACAGTGCGTAGATAGATCGGGCTGGAGGGATCCGGCTCGATCCGTTCGCGCAACCAGCGAATATGCACATCAAGCGTGCGCGTATCCTCTAAGTAGGAAGTCTCCCAGATCAACTCCATAATTTCTCCACGGCTGACCACTTGGCCATGGCGGGTCATCAACATCTGCAAAAGCGCGCACTGTTTGGGGGTCATGGTGTACTCGCCCTTGGGCGTCGATACGGTGCGGTTTGCCAAATTTAAGACCAATGGACCACAGCGCAAGAGATAATCCGTAGAATGTTCGGGCACCCGAGCCAACAACGCGGTGATCTGCTCGGCGGTGAAGGGCAGATCCAACCAGCCATCAAAAGCGAAAGGATGCTGAGGATGTGGCTGTTCGACCGCATAAATGGTCATACTCGGCAGGCGGTGGCGGACTAGTTCACAGAAGCGTAACCGGCTGTCGATCGGCGGTTCTACTTCCACCAACATCATCGCTGGTGGAGTTGTGCGGATAACTTGCAGCGCCACGCGTTGATTCGCCGCAACCGTTACGGAAACCGGCAACGAGATAGTCGTTGAATGAGTTCCATTGCATTGCTCGAGTAGCGCTTGCAAATCGGCAATCGGCTTCGCCTTGCGCCCCACATACAAAAGGTGTAACAACTGTCCGCCCTGGCTACTGTTCTGTTGGATTGAGGAAGATTAAGAGGTTCCTAAGTTTACCTGATTCCAGAGAAAGACGCAACGGACAACAGGGCGAGGGATGTAGATTCTCGTCCCGTTGTCCGTTGGTAGAAGCGCACTTCAACCGAAGCTTGCCTGCTTAAATGCGAATACGATTAGACGGAAAGCGCCTCTAAATCATTGATCATATCTTTCACGACATCGAAACCGCCTTGCCAGAAGGCTGGGTCGGTCATATCGATGTTCGCCTCTTGCAGGATCTCTTCGGGGCGAGCTGAGCCACCATAGGCCAGCAACTTCATGTAACCAGGTTTGAAGGCTTCGCCCTCCTGCTGGTAACGGCGATAGAGTGCAAGGACCAATAACTGCCCGAAGCTATAGGCGTAGCAATAGAATGGTGTATTGTAAATGTGGGGAATCGACACCCATTCGTATTGAAATTCTGGCGGAATCTCCACACTGTCACCAAATTGTTCGCGCAAATTGTCGAGATACATCTGATGCAGTTCTTCAGGCGAACGATTCTGCATGATCGCGGCGTGGGCATCTTGCTCAAAGAGCACAAAGAAAGCCTGACGCATCACGGTCGCGTACATATCATCGACCGCGGCCGCGAGCAACTCACGGCGGACCATTGGGTCACGTTCTTCGGCCAGCAAGCGTTCGGTGAGCAACATTTCGGCAAAGACCGAAGCAGTTTCGGCCAATGGCAACGTGGGGTGCTGGGTCAGCACCGAATGGTGCTCGGCCAACATACTATGAATGGCATGACCGAGTTCGTGGGCCAGCGTGGCGACATCGCGAATCTTGCCGGTATAGTTCATGAGCACATATGGCGTGATGCTCGGCAGAACCGTCGCGCAGAAAGCGCCGCCTCGTTTGCCCTTGCGAACTTCGCTGTCAATGTGACTTTCCGCAAAGACACGCGCGGCTTGGCGGGCAAGCTCAGGGTGAAAGTGCTCGAAGGTATCCAGCACCGTTTCGACCGCGTTCCCATAATCCACTTGCCGATCGGAGCTGGCTAATGGTGCATAGATATCATACCGGCGCAAACGTTCCTGGCCAATCCAACCAGCTTTGAGCTTGAAATAGCGCTGGAAGATGCCCACATTGGCCCGCGAAACTTGTAATAAGGCCTCAACTGCGGCATCCGGAATATCATTCGAGACATTGCGCACAGCCACTGGCGAACCATATTTGCGCAAGACCACATTCTCGTTATACCAATCGCGCACGCGGTTCACATAGATCTGCGCCAGAATGCTGGCCTCTCGCTCATACACTCGATAGAGCTCTTGATAGGCTGCGGCCCGCAGCTCTGGTCTGGGCGAATGCACATAACTCATCAACGCGTCACGCGTCAACGTTTTGACTTCGCCATCCACCTCTAGCTTAAACTCAAGCCGATTCGTCAGCATGGAATAGAGCGTGATCACCGCTTCCATCCCATTTGAATCTTTTAAGTTAATGATTTGCTCGGATTTTTCATCCAGCGTGAATGGTTTGGTACGGCGCAAGTCTTGCAAGAAGAAGCGATAATCGGCCAGATCGTCGCCCTGGGGCAAGAGAGCCTCAGCTTGCTCGTCGCTCAGCTCCTTCCACCAGAGATCAAAGAAGAGCATGCGATTTTGCACATCGGTATAGACTTGCTGGATCCGGTTGCGATAAGTCAGCGCGGCTTGGTCTTGCGTATCGGCCGAAAACCAGAGGCTACCGTACGCACCCAATTTGTAAACCTGCTCGACAATCTGCTCGTAATCGCGCAAAATTGCCAAGAAGAGATCGGGAGAGATCTCCGGCTTCAACTCTGCTCGCCGGGCCACAAAAGCCTGCACCGCAGCTTCCAATTCGGTCAAGCGGCCACTGATCACTGCTTCTTCAGTCGAAGGCAGCAGTTCGGTGAGATCCCACTTAGCGGTCTGAAATGTAGTACCGTTCGTAACTGTTGTCAT
This sequence comes from uncultured Caldilineaceae bacterium, assembly GCA_964568485.1. Lineage (GTDB taxonomy): Bacteria > Chloroflexota > Anaerolineae > Caldilineales > Caldilineaceae > CFX5. The sequence continues at coordinate 30,074 of CAZMRA010000003.1, forward strand.
AGTTCACCAGATGTTACCGACTATCTACAAGTGCGCCATCCTGCACTATACGAAAAACCTGCTTAGTCCGCCAAGCGGAGATCAAGGAGACCACCCAAGCTGCGGCGTAAATGGCCAGCAAAAATTGAGCAATCCAACGAAACCGCGGCGAACCCCAAAACGGCAACTGCCCCCCGATACTATACGCCAACAAGAGGATTGGGAGCAACAAGTAGGATTGTCGCGTGTTCGCTAACCAAATCGTACTGGCAATCGCCAACAAGAAGATCGGCCAGTAATAGAGATCGGCCACCAACTGCATCATCCACTGAGCCTCGGCCGGCAGTGTTATGGTAGTCTTCAGAAAAACCCATTCGGTCCAGGGCTCCCATGCGAGCGAATACCACAATTTTTT
>CAZMRA010000003.1:30477-42800 GCA_964568485.1 uncultured Caldilineaceae bacterium
GCCCCAGCGCGGTAAGGCCAGGATTCTGCAGAATATAGTGAATTGCCTCGGTGCGGGCTTGGGCTTCGTTTAAAGGGTCCCAGAACGCCGCGGGCGGGCTCATATATAGACCAGTTGCATCGGGATTATTGCCGATCCAGAGGTTAACGCCCCCATTTAATGCAACAGGCACAAAATAACCGACCGTTGAACTGGCATACCATACCCACGGCGCAATCACCACAACGACACCAATCTGAGCAACCAGCAGGTGCAGCGGCCGTAAGCGAATCGGGGCGAAGAAGCGATTACATAACCAGAAAATGCAAGGTAGTAACAAATAAAGCGGACGAATCAGCACAGCCAACGCCGTGATAAAGATGGTAAGCGTCACCCAGTGCCAACGCGAAATGATCCAAAGCGATGCGCATAGCCCCAATGCACACAGAAACTGCAGCAGCACCTCGTAACGCAGCAGGACAACTGGCAAGATAAACGAGGGCATCAGGGCAACGAACCACATACTCACCACAGCAGTGGCCCGGTTAAAAAGACGGACGGCAATCCCCCCCGTCAAGACGATAACCAGCACCGACAGCAGCGTGTTTAACCAGAGTCCAAGCTGAGGTTCATCCCCAAAGAGTGCATAGAGCACGGCCAAGACCAAGGGCCAACCCGGGGGCCAAAACGGAGCCTCATAGGGTTGGCCTTGGGCCATTCTGATGGCCACTTCATGATAGGCAATTTCGTCTGAAACCAGCTCATGAAAGTGGTACTGCAACCAGACAAGGCGCAGTAGACTTCCCATCAGAATGGGCGCAAGCCAGTCTCCCCAGTGCTGTGTAGTCGGGTGAGACGCTACCAACTTGAAAGCATCGTCTTTCATACTGAAGCAACAATGCTCCTCAGCTGGGACTCTTATGCTAGTTAACTAGCGGCCAAACGGCGCAAGACCGTTTGCAGAATGCCGCCATTCTTGTAGTACGTCACTTCCACCGGCGTATTGATGCGGCTGATCACCTGGAATTCTTTGACCGTGCCATCTTCGGCAGTGGCGCGCACCGTATACTCCTGGTTGGGACGCATATCATCATCCAGCCCCAGAATATCAAAGACTTCAAAGCCCGAAAGATCCAATGTAGAGACATTTTCACCGGGCTTAAATTTCAGTGGCAGCACACCCATACCCACCAAATTGCTACGGTGAATGCGCTCGAAGCTTTCGGCGATCACGGCCCGTACGCCTTGCAATTGTGGTCCCTTCGCGGCCCAGTCTCGGCTCGAGCCGGAGCCATATTCACGGCCCGCCAGAATGATCAACGGCGTCTTTTCTTCTTTGTAGGCCATGGCCGCATCATAGATCGACATCTTCTGCATCGAAGGGATGTGAATCGTATCTCCCCCTTCTTCGCCATCCAACATCTGATTTTTGATGCGAATGTTGGCAAATGTACCGCGCATCATGATCTCATGATTGCCGCGGCGGCTGCCGTAGCTATTCCACTCTGAGCGCGGGACGGCCCGTTCGGTCAGGTAGCGACCAGCTGGGCTCTTTGCCGCGATATTACCCGCAGGGCTGATGTGATCGGTGGTGGTGCTGTCAGGCATAATTGCCAACACCCGCGCCGAGCGGATCGGCTCAACCGGCGGCACTGACAGCGAGAAATCCATAAAGAAGGGCGGCTCTTTAATGTAGGTGCTGTCCGGATTCCACTGGAAGAGATCGCCACCAGTCACCGAAACCTTATTGAAAGCTTCGTTGCCATCAAAGACGTTGGCATATTGCTCCCGATACATCTCTGGCTTGAGGCTGCGGCGGATGGCTTGTTTGATCTCCTCTTGGGTCGGCCAGATATCGCGCAAGAAGACCGGTTGGCCATTTGGATCATAACCGAGCGGTTCGTTGAATAGATCGATATTCACGGTACCGGCGATCGCATAGGCCACAACCAGCGGCGGCGAAGCCAAGAAATTGGCTCGCACGTCCGGGCTGATGCGCCCTTCAAAGTTACGGTTCCCACTCAACACAGCGGCTGCCACCAAGTTACCTTGGGCGATCGCCGCACTGATATGTTCAGGGAGTGGGCCGCTGTTCCCGATACAAGTGGTGCAGCCATACCCAACTGTATGGAAGCGCAATGCCTCCAAGTAGGGGGTCAACCCAGCTTCATCCAGATAACGAGTTACCACTTTGCTGCCAGGAGCCATGCTGGTCTTGACCCATGGTTTGACATCCAACCCATGTTCGACAGCCTTTTTGGCCAGCAAACCAGCCCCAACCATCACACTGGGGTTGCTTGTATTGGTGCAGGAGGTAATGGCCGCAATGACCACTGCCCCGTGCGTCAGTTCGAAGCCCCGACCAATGCCCGAGTTCTCGGTGACGACTACCGAGACATCCAATTGTTCTGGGCTCAAGCCAAAACCTTGCGGCCCGACCGGCGCTGGCAACATCGCTTCCCAGCGCTCTTTGACCTGGCTGAGGTCGATCCGATCTTGTGGGCGCTTGGGGCCAGCCAGACTCGGCACGAGCGTGCTCATGTCGAGCTCGAGCGTATCGCTGAAGATTGGGTCGGGCAGATCAGGGGTATGGAACAGCCCTTGCTCTTTGAGATAGCGCTCTACCAGCTCGATCTGCTCTTCGCTGCGGCCTGTGCCGGCCAGATAGCGCAACGTTTCGCTATCAACCGGGAAGAAGCCAATCGTCGCCCCATATTCAGGCGCCATATTGGCAATGGTTGCCCGATCCGGCAGGGTCAATTTGGACAGACCAGGCCCATAGAATTCGACAAATTTGTCAACCACGCCTTTTTTGCGCAACATTTCGGTCACCCGCAAAACCAGGTCGGTTGCGGTTGCGCCCTCGGGCAATTCGCCGGTCAGCTTGAAGCCCACCACTTCGGGCAGCAACATGTAGATCGGCTGGCCCAACATCACGGCTTCGGCTTCAATACCACCAACACCCCAACCAACAATCCCCAAACCGTTGATCATGGTGGTGTGGCTGTCCGTACCGACCAGTGAATCGGGATAAGCGACCTGATTGCCATTGTGCGGCCCAAGCAGCACGACTTTGGCGAGATATTCCAGGTTGACCTGGTGCACGATACCGGTAGCGGGCGGCACAACGCGGAAATTCGAGAAGGCCTCTTGCCCCCACTTTAAAAATTCGTATCGTTCGCGGTTGCGTTCAAATTCGCGCTCGGCGTTGAATTCCAGCGCCAATACGCTCCCAAACCGATCCACCTGAACGCTGTGATCGATCACCAGGTCGACCGGGACCAGTGGATTGACCTTTTTCGGGTCGCCACCGAGCCGGGACATCGCACCGCGCATGGCAGCCAGATCGACCACACTGGGCACACCGGTAAAGTCCTGCAACACCACCCGAGCCGGCTTGAATGGAATCTCTACCGTGCCAGCAGTCTCTGGGCTCCACCGTGCGATGGTCTCGATTGACTCTTTGGTAATCTCAAAGTCGTCGGCCTGACGCAGGGCCGCTTCCAACAAGACGCGGATCGAGAAAGGCAGCCGCGCAATCTGGGCAACGCCCTGTTCTTCCAGTGCTTTGAGCCGATAGATTACAGCCGGGCCATTCCCGGTTTCAAACGTGTCTCGGGCGTTAAAATAGTCTTGAGCGATCATGCTTTTTCCTTTCCGCATGGCTAGGACAATAAGAATTCACCCTGAAGTTTGGTTGTGGATGCTGTCAGCCTATGCGTACATTGTTGGCTACCATGATGGCAGCTTATTGCATAGTTGTGACAGAAAGTCAGAATAGATTCAAAAAAGAATTATCCTCAATCATACCAGGGATTGGAAGAAAGCAGGAAAAAAAGTAGTAATAGGTGGTGATATTTGGAACGAATGAATACTATCGACTCCACAAATCCCAAGAGGCGTTGGGGTTTATGGAGTCGATACACTGCAAGGTAATGCCGCTAGCGTTGCACAAACGGCAGATAGGTCGTGTTGGTACGCTGAGCTGGGGGAATGGTGCTGCGAGGGGTCGGCGTCGCAGTTGGGGTGGTACCGGGGCCGGGCGTCGGCTCGGTCGGGTCAATCGGCTGATAGATTGGCGCCAGATCTGCACCAGCCACCACATTGAGTGGTTGGTAACTCGTATAGTTGGGGAAGATGTGCCCCAAATTGGCATTGCCCATGCGGCGGATCAGAATCTCGCTGAGCACCTGCCGGTAATCAGTGGTGATCTGCAAATCCCGCTTGTCGTACAGCTGATCTACCTGGAGGCCAGGCCACTGCCCGTGGACTTTACCGCCATTCACATTGTCGCCTAGCACCAGCATGATATTGCCGTGACCGTGATCGGTGCCGCGGCTGGCATTCTGCTTGAACGTCCGGCCAAATTCGCTCATCACCACAATGGTGATGCGTTTGGTGTGATCGGTGCCTGCGGTGTTGCTCAAGTCGGTATAGAACGCGGCCAACCCGCTGGCTAATTCGCCAAAGCGTGTGGAGAAATAGCCTGTACCACGATCACCTTGATATTCGTGCGTGTCCCAGCCACCTAGGTCGATGGTAGCTACGCGTAGGCCAAGCTGCATTTTGATCATCTGGGCGATGGCCTGCAAATTGCCGCCAAAGCTGCCACTCGGATAGACTGCACCATTTTCTGGTACATAGGTGCCAGGGTTACTCAGCTCGACCACATCCACGGCGTTGAGCGTCTGCTGACCTGCAGCATGCAACCACGAATCACCCAGATACATCTCACGCAGCGCGCTACGCATCCAACCGCTGTAGCGCCAGTGGAAATTGAGGCTGAAGCTGCTCGGGCTACTCATCCCAATCGCTTCGTTGCTGCCCGCCAATGACGTGGGGCTGAGGTTGCCCGCAGCCATGGCCGGCATGATGATCTCGGCGGGCAGATTGCCAGCGCTCTCCAGATGGCGCGTCAGCCAACCCGTGGTCGCCGATTTACTGCCGGGTGTGCCGAGCTCCATAAACTGCATAGCATCAAAATGGCTGCGCGTATCGCTGGTCAAGCCGGTCGCATGGACAACCGCCAGCTTGTTGGCTTGATAAAGATCAAACAAAGGCGCGCCGGCCGGATGTAAACCAAAAAAGTCGCTCAAGCGCAACGCGGCATTCTCGCCCGTTGCAGGGATGGCTATATTCGGACGACTTTCTTGATAAAAGCCACGATCATTGCCATCAATGGGGAAGACAGCGCTCAGACCGTCCATTCCACCGCGCAGAAAAACGACGATCAAAATCTCTTGGTTGGGTTCGGCTTCGGCATTCCCAAAGGCTGCATAACTGATCCGCCCCCCCGCCATGGCGGCAATAGCCGTTGAACAGCCGACCAGAAACTTGCGACGCGAAAGCTGAAACATACGGAAGCTCCTTATTGCGTGATGAGGCGGCGTTTAGCGCCACTGAAACGAGGGCGATTGAAAGAGTAGCGCAATCATATAGCGGGCACGCTCGGCAATTTCTGCGGCGGGTAAGGCTACCGTTGGCTGGCGTCCCTGAGCCATAAACTCAACCAGGATCGTCCGTTCGGCGGCGGGCAACGCACGCCCCAATAGACGATTCGACCAATAATCGACAATCTCGACCGCAGTTGTGCGATTCGCTGGAGTTTCCAGCCGCAGCCGAAACTCGTCTTTGTTCGGTCCCTCGCCGCCATAGGTCCAGTTGATCAACCAATTGCAGAGCCGCCAACGCTGCAACATCGGCATTGTCCCGATCCACGGCTCCTTCATATCCGGATAGCCATTTGGTGGTTGCCAACTGAATAACTCCTGGCCAGTCTGGCTGTAGACCCAACGGAAATTCCCATTGGTGGGATCAAAATCGGCCTCGCTGGCCCGTAGCAGGCTGATCACATACTCAAACGGGCGCTTCACTTTGGCACCCCACGTGTTCGCAAATTCGGGCGAGAGTAAGATCGTGCGCACCACCTGCTTAAGCTGATCGGGGGCGGTCAGATTGGCCATGTAGGTGTCGGCCGCGGCCTGGACCACACTTTCGGGCGGGTGATCGCTAATCAAACGGCGGCAGAGCTTGCGGGCAATATGCCGTGCTGTCCCCGGGTGGTAACAGAGAATGTCCAACACATCGCGGCCATCTTTGATCCCTTGTGCCGACGGGATTGCTCGGCCCAGTACAATTTTTTGATAGGGAAAGTGAGCCGCGTCGTCAAACTTGAATAGTCCAGTGTCGGTATCGACCCGCCAGCCCGTGAAACAGGTGGTCGCCCCGTAAACATCATCATCCACATAGAGCAGCGGGAAGCCGTTTTCATCTTTGGGCGCTGGGTGCTCAAAGACATTGCCCGGTCCTGTGGTTGAGTGCACGCCGAAATAATTCTCGGCCCCCAGGGTATGCAGTTCGAAGAGCTCGCGAGCGTAATTTTCGTTGGGATTGCCGCCGGAATTGGATTGATTATCCAAGAAATAGAGCATGGCCGGGCTTTGGGCAACCGCTTCGACCATCTTCCGGAAATTGCCCAGTGCGTGGGAGCGGATCACGTCGCGGTCATAATGCACCCAGACGGGCGCCGTCCAATAATCTCGACCGTAGACATTAAAATGATTGTGCCAATGGTCTGCCAACACCTCGAGCAATTGGCGTTTGCTATACACACCCCGCAGGAACGTGGCCTGTTCGGTTTCCCACATTGGCCGGGTGCGCTCGTTCCAGTCGATCCCTTCTTTACGGACATGGTCGGCCCAAAGCTGCGCAAGCGATTTTCCCAACGTTTGAAATTGGTAGTTCACCAAAATCGCGTCACAGGCGCTGTCGTCGATGGCCGCAGGATTTAATTGCTGTTCCACATAGGCGGTAAAGGCGGCTTGCGTTGTGTCACCCAGCGCGCGGAAGGCGGCAATATCACCAGGTCGTGGACCAAACCCCATCCGATTCAGGGCAATCACCGCCAAATCGGGTAAGGCAGGTTCGGCAGCAACTTGGGCCAAGGCATGCTGTGGGGAGCGCATCGCGGGCTGGCCGGAGGGTTCTTCTGCCTGCGCGGCAGCCGGCTGCAACCCCTGTCCCAGCGTCGCCGCCGCCAGAACTGCTCCCATACCAGCTAATAGATGGCGGCGGTCCGGACGCGCCGCGGCTTGACTCTCCGCTGCTGTTGTCGCTGACTGCTCTGGTATCGTGATTTGCTCATCAGGCGAATTATGCATCGACCTCTCCTCATAATTAAGCAATACGTGACTTCAATAATGCATTACAAACGATAGCGCAATAGAGAACCCAATTCACGCTAACTTGATAGAAGATCTTCTTGATAGCTGCGGATTAACGATTTTCTACCTGATAGTTATGCCGCCAGCCGCGGCTAAAGCACCAGGCACTGCATGAATCGCGTGGGCTGTAACGGTCCAAACAAGTTTACATGGGTGGGATGATGGACGCAGGCGATAAAGGAGGCAGTGGTGACGTCCAGGCCAGAAATCATACAAGCGCTTCGAATCCGTAAAACAAGCAGCATTTAGCTGTTAATGACTCGCGAGTATAGAGGAGAGCAGACCCACCCGTCAACTGATTTGGGCAGCAGCAGAATTCGTTTCGGGTTCATTTGGCCGTTGCTCAGACTACGGTCGAACTACAGTTTATCGGCGATTGAGCGGTTGCAAAATATGACCCAATAATTTGAGCAACGAAAGCTTTGTCAACTTTCTGCAAACTAATCTAGGCGACTTCTATGTTATGCTGAATGCTCGCAGGCTCGGCTCCTGCTATTTTGTGCATTATTCAAGTCAGATTGTATCAGGTTATGTTGTAGCTTACAGTGGAGATTGCGGTGCATGATCGTCATGTTTGTGAAAGAATTTTCTATTACACTGTTTAGAGAGTTATGAACACTGATCCAGGGGTGCCCATTGTACCCCGCAGCCACCACTGTAGAACCATCAACTAAACGAGGAAGGATTTTTATGAGGGCTTCATTGACATCTCAATGGGTGCTAATTTTGCTGCTGAGTTTAAGTTGGTACTTGCCAGCCGTTCAACCAGCGGCAGCCCAAACCATTGCCCAGCCCGAGCCACTCCAAGTCTATAATACTAGCGCTGGGTTCCAGTTGAACTGGAATGCGGGTGCGCAACCTGTGGCGGCACTACTGCCCACCATCCGCTTTCAAGGATACGAGTTGCCCATGAAGCTTTACACACTTCAACTCAATGGCGGCGACCGAGCGGAGATCCATATCGATCAACTCACTGCCGTGCCGTGGGTTGGCGAATTAGCCCCAGCCGCCCCGCTGACGCCACCAGTTGCGGAAGCGGCACTGGTCCGCAGCAATGCCACGCCCGAAGTTGTGGCTTTGCCCACGGCGCCCGTCTTTGTGTTACGCAGTGGGCACCTGTATGGTCAGCCCACGGTCGTGATCGCTGTGAGCCCGATTTATCAAGCAGCGGATGGGCAGATCTATCAAGCGACTGCCTTGCAAGCCACGGTCGCCCAGGCCTCGCTTATTGAGCCAACCAATCCGGATTTTCTGGCAGCAGCTCGCGCCGTAGCTCAACCCACCGTCGAGTCCGCCGCGGTTGCCCAAGCGCTTGCGCCCACCAATCCCCTCGCCAGACAAAATGGCTACAAGATCATCGTCGAGCAGCCAGGGTTGCAGCAACTAAGCGGGCAGGCTTTGATCGATGCGGGCATCAACCTCACCACGCTCGATCCCACTACGCTGGAACTGCTCCACAATGGTGAGGCCGTGCCGTTAGAGATTATCGGGCTAGCTAATGGCCAACTGACGGCGACCTCGGCTATTCGGTTTTACACCCCCACTGTTGGCGACCGCTGGAACCTGACCGAAACCTATTGGCTGACCAGCAACGCCGCGGGCGGCAAGCGGATGGACATTCGCTCGGTCGCACCCGGTGGCGCGATAACCAGCAACACAGTCTGGGAGAGGGGCGTGTGGGTCGATAATCGCGTGTATGATTCCTACCAACCCGGAGCAGATGGTGATCACTGGTTCCATAGCGAATTGCGCTTCAATCCCAGCCAGACTCCCCCAACTGCCAACGTAGTCATCGACGCAGCCCTGCCAGCAGTGGCGAGCAACGCCTACTATTCAGTGACCTTGAGCACCCACTACGGCGGTGAGTATAATCTGTCCGTACAAGCGGGGGCCACGGAGCAGGCCATCCCATTGATGGCTTCGCCCACCAATGGCCGCTCCATCAACTATACCGTGGTTATCACCAACCCTGCACCGGCGGAGCAAGTCACCATCCGCCTGACCAATACGCGCAGTGATTTTCCCGATGCTGCGATCTGGTTGGATTCTGTGGCATGGCGGCAAGAGGCCACCCTGAACTTGGCGGGAGCGGGCCGAGCATTCCAGGGACGAGCTGAGCGCTTGCGCTATCAATGGCAAAATGCACCCACCGAGCAGGGAGAGTATCGCCTGTATGATGTGAGTGATCCCACCGCGCCAACGCGCTTGACTGGGGCGACCGCCGCCGGTTTTGAAGATGAGGGTGGACGCCATTATGTGCTCGCGGGCCCTGGTACTGTCCACGAACCTACGATCCAACCCCACCGGGCGGCTCAATTACCCGCAGCAGCGGGCGCTGAGGCGATCTATATCGCGCCCAGCAATTTTATTCCCGCCTTGGAACCACTGTTAGCCCATCGTCGGGGTCAAGGGTATAGCGTGGTCACGGTCGATGTCCAAGTCATTTACGACCATTGGAGCTACGGCCAGATCTCCGCGGAGGCGATCCGCACCTTCTTGCGCTATGCGCGGGCCACTTGGCAACAGACCCCAATCTCGGTGGTGATGGTCGGCGACGGCACTTGGGATCCCCACAATTATGAGCAAAAGGCGCACTTTACCAACTACATTCCGCCCTACGTCGCCTATGTCGATCCTTGGTTGGGTGAAGCTGCCTGCGAGAATTGCTACGCGCAATTGGATGGCGATGATCCCTTAACCGGCGACGTGATCGCTGGCGAAAATGGTCTGTTTTTTGCTATCGATATCTGGATCGGTCGGTTCCCGGTCAAGAGTGTGCTCGAACTGGATGCCTTGGTCAGCAAGATCATTCGCTATGAGACCGACCCGACGCCCGGCGATTGGCGCAACATCAACCTCTTCTTCGCCGACAACTATATTCAACAACATACCGAGGGCGGCGAGACGATTCGCGACAATGCTGGCGATTTTGCCCGCATGAGCGACTTGGTCATCCGCCGGATGTTGTGCGCCGAAACGCCATTGCCCGACATCTGCGATCTGAGTGGCGAGAATAGCGATATCGCCGTCAGTGCGGCCAACCTGCGTGCGCAGATTGCGCAGCTGAAGGATGTGTCGGGCTTGACCGTTAGCCGCTATTATTACGATCCCTTCCCTGCCATCAGCGATCCAGAGCGGGTCGAAGGTTGGCGCATGGAGAACGCCGCGGCGACCAAACGTCACGTGCTCGACGCCTTAAATCGCGGCGCCGGCTTGGCCATTTTTGCGGGCCACGCCCATCACTGGCAGTGGGGCCGCATGGATCAGGATGATTCGGTGGCGGGATTTGTGGCCCTCAACGACCCAGATAGCTTTACCAATCGCAATGAATTGTTCATTGCTTTGTCGATGACCTGTATGACCGCCCAATTCCACAAACCGGCGGACTCAGGTACGACGCTGGATGAGCGCATGTTCATCGCCAATAACGCAGCCATTGCAGTCTGGGGGTCATCGGGGTTGAGTGTGGTTTATGGACACGATGCGCTCCAGCGCGGCTTTTTAGAGAAGCTCTACAAAGCACCGGCCATGACTGCCCGGCTAGGTGAATTGGTCGAAGCTGGCTATATCGAATTACTAACGCACAATGTCTGTTGCCAGGATGCAGCGCAAACCTTCCTCCTATTGGGTGATCCGCTGACACCCGCGCGCGTGCAACCGATGAACCAGGTTCAGTTGCCTGTGGTCCAGCAATAGCCAGCGCATCCCGCCTAAAACACTCCGGGTGCCTGCCCTTCGTGGCATGTGAGCATGCTACGAATTGGTAAGACCAGATAACAAACTGATAAGATGAACGAGCAGACGAGTTGTCTGCTCGTTCTCATTGTACGCGTTATTTCTGATTTTGTTCTGGACACTTTAGTGCATTATGCAACGCGATTATCCTGCCATCCGGCGCGTGTTACTCATCACTTTTTTCCTCAACCTGTTGGCCACTGTGGGCAAGTTGATCGTTGGGATTCTCACAGGGTCACTTAGCTTGATCGCCGATGGTTTGGATACGCTCTTCGACGGCATTGGCAATGTCATCGGCCTCATTGCCATTCGCATCAGCAGCCGACCGCCAGATGAGGAACACCCGTACGGCTATCGCAAATTTGAGACACTGGCCGCGCTCTTCATCGCCGGGGCGCTCTTTATCACCGCTTGGGAATTGACTACGGGCGCCATCAGCCGCCTCCTGGATCCGCCGCTGCTGGAGGTCAATTGGTGGAGCATCGCAGCGCTGATCTTCGGTGCCGCGGTTCAATTTGCAACTGGGCGCTGGGAATTGTACAAAGCCAAACAACTCTCCAGCGAGCTGCTGTTGGCCGATGCGCGTCATACCCTTGCTAGCATCGGAGTAAGCGGCGCCGTATTGGTGGGTTTGATCGCTACTTGGCTGGGCTACACCTGGGCCGACCCAGTGATGGCCTTGGTGGTAGCCGGGGTGATTGCCAAGATCGGGGTGGATACGGTACGCGAAAATATCCCCGCGCTGGTCGATCGGGCACCGCTTAGCGCCGAGCAGATCGGCGAAATTGTGAGCGGGGTGGTCGGCGTGGAGAGCTTTCATCGCATCCGCAGCCGTGGTCCTGCCGACAAAGTGGCGATTGATCTCCACGTGCGGGTGGCGAGCGATCTGCCAATGCAAGAGGCCAACGCCATCGCCGATGAAGTGCGGCGGCGTCTTTTGGCCTATCCTGGCGTTGATGATGTGATCGTGCATACCGAGGCCCAACGCGGGCCCGACAGCGCACCCGAACTCTTTGCTGCCACCCGCCTCGTCGCGCAAGAACTTGGGGTCACGCTGCACGAGTGGTGGGTGCAACTGACCGACCAACAACTAAGTTTGCATTTGCATGTGGGCATTGATCCATATCTTAACCTGGCCGCCGCCCATCAGCGCGTCGATCAGCTGGAGCAGATGCTCCACGAGCGCTTGCCTGAACTGGCTTCGATCCATACCGAGATGGAGCCAGCCAATGTGGAAATTTTGCCCAGTGCACGCGTAAGTACGGGCTTACAACAGCGCATCCAGCAGGCCGTCGACAAAGCAGTGGCCGAGATCCCCCACCTGCGCGACCCGCATGATCTGCACATCCGGCAGGTCGAGGGGAAGTTGTTTATCGCCGTCGCTGT
>CAZMRA010000004.1:0-42508 GCA_964568485.1 uncultured Caldilineaceae bacterium
CAGGTCTGGAGCCAGATCGGCAGCGACGTTGGCGGTGAGGTAGCCAAAATCGAACGGATTCGCAAAGCGGATCTGGTTGTAATAGAGCAAGCCCGCCACCGCGAGCAATGGGGGGATCAATGAGCGGACAGCCCAGCCGAGCCAAGGTCGCCAGGCTAGGTGGCCGCGCTGGCTTTGAATGTGCATAGCCGCGATTCCCAGCAGCAACGGCCAAGTCAAGCCGACGGTGGGTCGAGCCAACATGGCCAATGCCAGCGCCGTACCCGCCAGCCAAGCGTGGTTGTGCGCCACGGCCAGCCAGGCAGCTAAGGCCAGAAAGGTGACCGTGCAGATCTGGGCGACAAACCAGACTGAGCCGATCGTGGCCATGTACCAGTGCACACTGCCCAAGCCAAAGAGCAGGGTGAGCCAGAGATTGTTGGCCAGATCCAGGCGGCTCCAGCCCCGATCCCGCAACGCCAGCAAGAGCAGCAGGACCAGCGCCACATTCACACCGCCAAAGATGGTCGCAAACAGGACGGTGTTCAATCCCGCCACCCCGACCATCGCGATGATGGGCATCATCAAGAGGGCTGGCAGCGGCGGAAAGGGCACATACCACCGCCCGCGAAACTCGATCAGATCATGGGTGGAGGGCGGTGCGATGAGCTCGGTCCGGCCTTGCAAAAAGGCCGCGGCTAAATGGTTGAAGTAAGCAACATCCGGTGTGGTGGTTGCCTGAAAATAGCTCGCCGTGCCCCAGTAGAGCGCTGTGGCGAGGCCAAAGCTCAGCAAAAAGTAACCCAGCAACCGGTAAGATTGGCGCATGCGTTCAGGACTTATAGATAAGGTGTGACAAGCTCGCGTTCCAGATGCAAACCAGCAAATTCATCATCGCCTGGCCCGTCGTAGATCAGCGTATAGGGTCCGGTAAAGTCGGCGACCCGGGTCAACTCCAGGCAGCGGATAAAATCGGCGCTGTCGGGCTGGCCCTTGGCATCGAAATGGCACTTAGCGTGACAAGAGTCTGCTAATGGGAAGATCTGGGCCAAATCGTCATATTTGTAGGGCCCGCTCCAGTTGCCAAAATCGGCGCAGAGGCCAACTCGGCCGTCAAGGCGTTCCAACATGTCGAGCACAACCGTGGGATTGGAAAGCAGATTCTGCCAATTTTCGGTCATCAGCCGCACGCCGTAGGAGGCTGCTAAGTCCGCCAGGGCTTGCATGTGCTTTGCGCTGCGTTCCACCGCTGCGGGCGAAGGAGCTTGTTTGCCGCCACTGACGCGGGCATTTTTGGCGCCCAATGCGGCAGCCACGGGTAACCAACTGGCGATCCAAGCCGCATCTCGTTCGTGATGGTTCGGCTCCGCCAGATCGCCGCCGTCGATCAGCAGCGACCAGAGTTCGATTCCGCCTTCGTCTAAAGCACTGCGCAATTCAGCCAAATACGCCGGCTCGCAGCTGGGCAAGTGGAAGTGGCAAATCTCCAGCGTGTGCAGTCCCGCTTCAGCCAGCTTGGCCGGGAGTTCGATCAGCGGCAATCCCGTGCTCAGCGCTGCGGCTGGCGTGGCTTGCTCAGGCCCAGTAATGGCCGGTCGCCCCAGCGTGCGGTGTAAACTCCAGGTGGAGACGGATAAACGGCGCTTAGCAATAGTGGACATCGCCCTTTCTCCTTTCTGCTGCGAACCTACGCAAGCCTGAACCAAAAGTGCAACATGGGATCTTGTTCGCCTTTGGTGGGGAGGCGGCGCTGCGTAGTCGTTTTAAGGGCGCGTTGGTCAGGGAGTTTCAGCGTGACAACGCGTTCCAGTGGATTAGCGGATATTATATCCCCATTATACCACGGAAATTAGCTGACGAGTAAAAGAGGTGTGGTTGTCCCAGCGGATGGGCGCGGAATTGAGCGGCAAAATTTACTTGCAACTTGGCCTGAAATGGACTACCATGCGATGCTGCTGTAGACTGCACCACCTAAACTCGTGTTTTATCCTGTCTCGCTGAGCCGCCAGGTACGCAGCGCCAGCGAGCGATTGAAGATGATAGAATCGCTTGATGACAAACCGACCGCTTTTATTGATTACGAATGATGATGGTATCCGTTCCCCGGGGCTGGTAGCGACGATCCGCGCCTGTGCGCCGCTGGGCGACTTACTGATTGCCGCGCCAGTGATACAACAATCAGGGGTGGGGCGCGCCAAACCGCCGACCAGTGGCGGCCGCATCTTGACCGAGCAGATTGTGGTTGATGGGCAAGCCTTCACCGGTTATGCCATCGAAGGTACACCGGCCCAAGTGGTGGAACATGCCTATGTAGAGCTGGCAAAACGGCCGGTGGCGTTGACGGTTTCGGGCATCAACTACGGCGAGAATATCGGCGAAGGGATCAATGTGTCGGGGACCGTTGGGGCGGCCATGGAGATGGCTTCATTCGGCGTGCCCGCATTGGCCGTTTCGTTGCAAACCGATCCAGAGCACTATTATTCGCACAGCTTGGCCGTTGATTTTGCCGTGGCTGCGCATTTTGCGGGCTTATTTGCGGCAGCCACGTTACGGCAAGGCTTGCCGCCGGGCGCCGATTTGCTCAAGATCGATATTCCCGCCGATGCCACGGTCGAGACGCTATGGCGTTGGACGAGGGTCAGTCGGCAGCGTTATTTTCACCCGGTGGCGCCCAATCGCACGGTGTTGAGTGATCCGGCGCCGATGGGCTTTCGTACTGGTTTTGACCGCGCCACGCTTGAGCCGGATAGCGATGTTTGGGCGGTGATGATTGATCGCGTCGTTTCGGTGACGCCGGTGGAATTGGATATGACCGCCTCCGTTGCCGGTGAACAGTTGGCGGCCTGGTTGCCGCAGGAGACTGCTGATGGCCAATGAAGAACGCTTGCTCAATGAACGCAATGTCTGGTTGGCGACCACGCGTCCCAATGGCAAACCTCATCTGATCCCGATCTGGTTTGTCTGGGTGAATGAACGTTTTTACATCTGCACCAGCGAACGCAGCGTCAAAGTCCGCAACCTGCGCACCAATCCACGGGCCAGCGTCTCCCTGGAAGATGGCAACCATCCCGTGATCGCTGAATGCATTGTCCGCTTTGTGCAGACGCCTTTTCCAGAGGAGGTGGTGGCGGCGTTCCAGCGCAAGTTTGATTGGAACATCGCCACTGACCGTGATTACTCCTGCTTGCTCGAACTGACGCCCAAGAAGTGGCTGCAGTGGGAGAGTGATTGAGCGCTCGCATTAGAAAATGGAAACAAAAACGGGACGCCTGATTGATTCGGACGTCCCGTTTTTTTACGTTTTGGCTGGTAGCGCTGACCCGAGGCGGGTAGTGCGCTGCCTGATTAAAACTTGATGGCGCCGTCAGTCAAGCCCCGCATAAACCAGCGTTGCAGCAAGGCATAGATGAGAACGACCGGGAACGCACTAAACAGCAACATGGCGGCGTCGGCTGCTTCGTGGGCAAATTGACCACGTAAATGTGGTACCGTTGCAGTCGCGCTTTCATAGCTGGACGTCAACACTTTCTGGATACCCACCGAAATGGTTAGCTGATTATCGCGATCAACCATGGTGTAGGTGACCAGATAGTCGCTCCACACACCGACAAAGGCGAGCGTGGCAATGACCACCATGGCGCTCGCTGCGAGCGGCATCGAAATGCGGGCAAAGACCTGAAACCAACTAGCCCCATCGATAAAGGCCGATTCCTCAATCTCTTTGGGGACGGCGAGAAAGGCCTGGCGCATGATAAAGATAGGAATGGGCAGGCTAGAGGCAAAGAGCAAAATCAGCCCAAAGAGGCTATTGCGTAGCTTCAGAAAACTCATTAGCTCATAAAGGGCCATCAGGCCACCGCTCCGTGGGATAAACATGGAGACCACAATGGCAAGGAAGATTAGGTCTCGCCCACGGAAATTGATGCGAGCAAAGGCGTAGCCCGCCATTGCTGCTGAAAAGACCTGGACCACGGAAACCCCAATTGCCAAGATAAAGCTGTTGCGCATATAGAGCGGCAACTCTTGGATGGCGGAAAACATATACTCAAAATTGACTAAACTGGGTCTGCGTGGAATCAGTGAAGCAGAATTCGTATAGAATTCGTTGCCATCCTTAAATGCTGTCGCTAGCATCCAGATGATGGGCAATAACACAATAAATGTGACAAGCGCTAGGGCCACATGTGCCGGCCAATTGACATTGGACCAAAACACACGTCTTCTTGATTGGGTCTGTGTTTGTCGATCTGGCGTATCGAGCGTTTGCGTCGTTGCCATGGTACTTCTCCTTATGCTGCTAACACGTTATCCGTGCGAACTGGCGGACATGGCCAGGTTCATTCTTTCGCTGAAAACTCTATCCCGATTTGCTCATATGCAGGACGAGATTTGGTCCCTGCATTATGTATAGAGCAGGCTTTCACTCTCTTGCCCAGCGAAAGACCCCGGCTGAGATCAATGCGCTGATCAACCCGATGACCAAGCTCACTGCGGCGGCATAACCCAGCCGTAGATCGCCCCTGACAAAGGCCACCTGGTAAATGTGCAAACCGATTGTACGAGTTGAGTTTTCTGGGCCACCTTGTGTTAGCAGCAACATGGGGTCTGTAACGCCTAAAACCCCGATTGACAAAACGACGATGAGGGCAAAGGTTGGCTTGAGTAACGGCATGGTGATCCAATAGACCTGTTGCCAACTAGAAGCCCCATCCAACGAAGCAGCTTCGTAGATTTCCGCGCCGATGTTGTAGATACCAATCAAGAAAAGTAAGGTGGGGAAGCCAAAGAGAATCCAGACATGCGCGGCCGCAATCGAAGGTAAGGCATAGGCGACATCACCCAGCCAGTTCGGTGGATTTTCGATCCCTAAGCCGCGCAATGTGTTATTGATCAGCCCAAACCGCAGACCATACATTTCGCGGAACATGAGAAAACTAACTGCAACTGGCAAGATGTTGGGCAAGTAAACCACCCAACGATAGAAAGAAGCTCCTGCCCGCACTCGGCTGATCAACACAGCAATGACGAGAGCCAACACGATGGTGATTGGCAAGACGATTACCGTGTACTTAAGGGCAATCCATAAGGATGTATGAATATTTTGGTCGCTTGCCATGCGGACGAAATTATCGATGCCGTTAAAGTCCCAGCGCGTATCCGGATAAACAAATCGATAATCTGTAAAGGCCATCAGAAAGCCACGGATAATTGGCCAAATGTTAAAGAGGAGGTAGAGGGCCATGGCCGGGGCGATGAAAGCGTAACCTAACAAATTGTTATACTTTACGCTTTTGTCTTTGGTTCGGAGATTGCGCAATAAAGCTTTGACATCGCGCGTGCCAGATAAAGGCGCAGTATCATTTGCTGCCATGCTGTTTCTTCCTGCTAATATGTATTCCAAAACCTGCTGCCACACTGGTCAGGGGCAGAGCTACCCCAGGAGCCACAAGCGATTCTTGCCAGGACTTTTAGCTCCCTTCAAAATTCTTGCCATCACGGCGGGAATTCAATCGGTGATGCAGAGCACAACTGATTTTGAAATAGCTTTTACCTTCAGGCGAGTGCAGGCCGTAAACAACCAGCCTGCACTCGGAATCATCAACTACTCGTTGCGTAGCGCATCAATTTCAGCCATCAATTCATCAAGCGCTTGGCCTAGTGCATCTGCAGCGCCGAGGTTGTTGGCCGGATTGACTGCCTTCTCGATCCAGGGCCCAACCACGGTGTTTTGGGTACCCCAGTAGAGATTGGCCGGGAAGGGCACTGAATTGCGGACCAGCTCAATACCCTCGAGCTGCCATGCCTGGACAGGATCGGGTGCGATGAATTCATCGTAGGTGTATTGATAGGCTGGCTTCGCGGCCACTGTAGCAATCTGTTGGCCAGTGGTTTTGTTATCTGGGCCAAACCACCAGAGGAAGAAGTCGATCATCCCCTGTGCATTTGAGGCTTGGTTGAGTACCACCGAGCCATTCAGCCAGAAGGGAGCACCTGCCGCTGGATTGTCCTTTTCGCGGCGAATGTTCAGGCCGGTGGAGGCCTTGTCGACCCCAAAGGTCTGCTGGGCCATGGTGCCATGCACATCATAAGAACTCATGAGCGCAGTGCCACCCTTAAGCCAGTTGCCGAAGCTTTCGGTATGGGTGCCTGGCATCAGACCATCTTTGACCATTTCTTGGAGCCATTCGAGGGCAGCGATAGCTGTGTCGCCGGTCCAATCGACCAAGCCTTCATCGGTCAGGGGTTGGTCAGTTGCGCCCCAGATCATGCTGATCATATCGCAAAGAGGCGAGGCGGCCACATCATAGGGGATCAGATCTGGGCTGGTTTCTTTGATCTTTTCAGCCGCAGCACGGACTTCGTCCCAAGTGGTGGGGGCTTCAATGCCAGCTGCTTCCAGCGGCTCGGTGAACCAACCAAGGGCAACGCTACCAACATTGCCAGGGATGGCATACTGCTTGCCTTCGTACTTGCTGGACTCGAGCACCGAAGGAATAATCGCCGGCACAACTTTGTCCGCATTGGCAACAGTCGAAGTCGCAATCAGATCATCGAGTGGCTGAATCAATCCACGGTCGACCCATTGTTTCAGGGCATGGGGCCCTTCGATGACGGCAAAACCGTCCCACACTAGATCGCCAGCAGCTTGAGCTGCTTGAATTTTGCTATCGATTTGCCCGGCTGGTTCATCCAGGATGACTTTGGCTTCAAATTCGTTATTCCATGCTTCCACAGCAGCATCCGCAGCATAAGCGCTGCGAATATCTGTACGAATCAAGAAATTGATGTCCTGGGTTGCTTGCGTTGCGCCACCGCTCTCGCCACCACTTGGTGCCTCGGCCGAGCTACAAGCCGCCACAGTGGCAACGGCTGCAACTGCTGCACTGGTGACTAAGAACTGACGTCTACTCAGACGTGTATTACCGAACATAAAGATCTCCTTTAGACTGCTATTGCGCCTATTGTGCAGCGCAATAAAATTTGGGATTGAATACAGCGCTAATTAAGTTTGGGGGTAATTTAAGGCCACACAGAAAGTGACTGGGCATATTAAAATACCAAGCCGTTTAATTAGCGCTATGTTCACAACGTTGTACCTGAAGCGTCAAGATGGTTTCGGGATTGTCGGTCCAGCCTCTGAGCGACTAAGTCATACCAGAGGTGTCCAGAGAAGTTGGGTCTTTCGCAGAAGGCGGACCTTCTGCTTGGAATGCCAAATTACTTATTGTATGAAGGGCCAAGTTTCACAGACTTGGCTTTGCAATAAGTTCAATCTCTGGCTAAGTGGAGTGACACCGAATTATACGCTACAAATTCGGCAAATACTTAGATGTAGGTATTTGCCTGATCTTCACTTAGGCAGTTCCTGAGACCTTAAGAAGGGTAGCATCTTCTCAGGCAGGCGGTTTTCACTTTAGACTCGCATAAGTTTCAGGTATTCGGTAATGTATATTGTATGCCGTTTTATATATCCTGTAAAATTCGATAGGATCTTCGGTAATCGCTAATGCCAAACTAGCAGCAATCCCAGTGGTAGGGGGTGTTGCTAATGGACTTCTATAAGTTTGAAATTGGGAATTTAACGCTGCTTAGCTTAAGTGCGCTGCCAGTACACGACCAAGTCGGCCAGCACCTTCGGTCAATTCGGCGGGTGGATAGAGGCTGAAAGAGAGGCGTAGCGCGTTGCGACCGCGGCCATCGATGCAGAAGGTGGCGCCAGGCAAATAGGCAACGCCGGCCGCCTCTGCTGCAGGTAAAAGTTGGCGGGCATCGAGTGAGTCGGGGAGCAGCAGCCAGGCAAAAAAGCCGCCGCCAGGGTAATACCAACGCATCTCCGCCGGGAGTGACTGGGCAAGGGCTGTCAGTAGTGTATCCCGCTGCTGCCGATAGAGCTGCTTGAAGTGCGCAATTTGTTGGTCATACGCTCCGCTGGCACACAACTCCGCCACTACCAAGGCAGTAAAGTGGTTGATGCCACCCCCGCTATCGAGCAGGCCGCCTTTGGTAATGCGTTGGATCGCTGTGCGCGGGCCTGTCATCCAGCCCAATCGCACGCCCGGTGCGAGTGACTTTGAGAAGGAGCCGAGCCGAATCACTTGCTCCGGCGCGAGGCTCCATAATGAGGGCGGCGGTGGCCCATCGTAGCTCAATTCCCGGTAGACATCATCTTCCACGATCAGGAAATTGTGGTTAGCTGCCAGATTGACCAGTACTTGCCGCCGCTCTGGGCTGAGCGAAATGCCGGTTGGGTTATGAAAGGTCGGGATGGTGTAGAGCAAGCGCGGGCGAATGCCTTGGCCGCGCAACGTGACCAACGTCGCCTCCAGCGCATCGATCTGCAACCCGTTCTGGTCGGTCGGTACAGCCACGAGCTTGAGTGGATGCTCACCTAAGATACGCACCGCAAGATGATAGGTGGGGGACTCGACCAAAATGGTGTCCCCCGGCTCGGTACAGAGTGTGAGGATCTGATCAAGCGCCTGCGAGTTGCCCGCACTGATTAAGATTTCCTCTGGTGTGGGGCGATGTCCTTCTTGATAGCTGATTCGTTCGCATAGCCACTCGATGAGCGGACCAGGCCCAGCCATATAGCCATACGTCAACGCTGCGCCGCCATACCGGGCCAATGCGGTGCTGGCCGCGTGCTGCATCGCTGCCACCGGCAGTTGATCCATGGGGGGATGACCCCAGCCCAGTTCAATGATCCCAGGGCGCGTGTCGAGCTGAATCGTGGGCAAGCTGGATGTCATGCAGGTTTATATCCCAAAAACGCAGATTTTGCATCTCTGCTCTCGAAATCACTGTCGGTAGATTGAGCGGATCGGTGCACGAATTTTGTCTGGGCGCATCCACTCAATCCGTTTCAAGAAACTGTTGATAGTGCATTCTCTGAGGGGACGTTTACTGGAAGAATAAGAGTCCCACCCCAATGGCAAGCGCACTCGCCGACAGCGTAACTAATATACCGATGATGGTGCCAGCCTGGTTAGGGAAGCGCCGTTGAATCAATTTGAGATTATGCATGATTGTTCTCCGTTTCTGAATCGAAAATTGTCTGCCTCAGTCACACTGAACAATCTAGCCAATTTGCTCCCAAAATTCAATTGACAGAAGTAAAGCAAAAGTAAGTAATTTGCACGCAGCGGTACATTTACGAAAGTATACCCAACTGCTTGGCCCGCGCAACCGCTTCGGTGCGTCGCTGAACATCCAGCTTGCGATAGAGTTGTGAGGTATATACTTTGACCGTATTGGTCGAAAGCGCCAGCTGCTGACCAATCTCAGCGTTGGAATGACCAGCGGCTATCAGTTTAAGCAGCTCTAATTCGCGTTCGGTAAGTGGTTCCGGTAAAGCGGCTGAGGCATTTGTCGCTGATGGCGTGGTGGGGGTGGTTGACGGCTGATACGCCCCGAGCGGCTGAGTATCTACCAGAACTTGGGCATGGGGAGTATAGATGAGTCGCACCCGCGAGCCCAGTGGCGTTGCAAAGAAGCTGCGCTGATCGACATTGAAACAGCGTTCACCAATACACAATCTATATTTGCTGAAGCGTACAAAGCCAGGCGCATGGGCCACTTCGCCACGTACGATGCCGTCGAGCGTTTCAACCTCTCCATCGCTTAGATCGCGGTTGGCGCGTCGCCACTGTTGGGGTTGGTTGCGTAACAGCCAGCCCCAGACACCAAACAAGGGAATGAGCAACCACAAGGGCGCCTCGATTGATTGGCGACTCAGCACCAGGCCGACAAGCAGCAGCATACCAATCCCCACTAGACCCAGCCCCGCAGTACCCAAGATAAAATCAAGCCGACGACGCTGCAAACGTTGTCTTTGTTCAGTCGTCAACCGGTTGGCTGGGGATTTGTTATCCATGATGATTTGATTGAGCGTTGCGCTAACGTGGTAACTGGGCCAAGTTGCTCAACGAGCGAGCCAAATTGTCGCGTGCCTGTTGTTCGTACCGTTGATGGAAGTAGGGTGATGTGTAAATTTGTGGGCGATTGAGAAAATTTTGCAGCACCTGGCTGCGACCAACCACATAACGATCCAGCGGCACCCAAGCATATTCCTGGCGGATCGCTACCTCGTATTGGTCAAACTTGTCTGTGGGCTGCCCCAGGATGGCCAGATCGATGTCGAGCAGCAAGGCCATATCCGCATCACTTGCGGGGTGCGTATGCGTCGTCGCCAGGATCAACTCGTGGATGCGCTGGGCCCAACGTGGAGTGGCATCGGCTTGCTGCAGCACATCCATCGCCCAAGCCGCGCTGCGGGCTTCGTTGTCCGTCGCCTGCGGATCATAGATCGCATCGTGGAACCAGAGGGCTAGTTCGACCAACCATGGTTCAGTGAGTTGCGTTCGTACTTCGTCCAACTGTTGCAGGCAAAAGCGAATATGCTCACTGTTATGATAAGCACGTTGTGGCTCAGCATAACTTGCCTGCAACGCCTCGAACACAAGCAGCGGCGGCCTCAGGTCCAATGCTTGCCATAATTGTTGCCACCGCTGCTCGTCCATAGCTCTACACGACTAGCTTTCGTCTAAGTGATCGATTACTTCACCCAGCTCATGCCTTCGCCGCGCACCAACGCCGCCCGTTCGTCCCAGCGGCCCGGTCGCGTCACCGGAATGACGCCAGCTTCGACGGCCACATCCAGCGGATTGGCCCGGGTCAAGAGGGGCAAATGGACTCGCTCGTGGCAGCGCGCCGATTCGTACACGGCCATCATCACCTCGAGTGCGGCAAAGCCATACTTCGCCTGCCCGCGATAATCATCGTCGCGACCTTCGATCCAATCGATAATGCCATACGCTTGGTCGATGTGCGCCCGGCCATAACCCTGGCGTTCCTCTTCACGTGGTGTGAAGGTCTGCCAGCCACCACTGCTGCTGGTCATGTAGCGCAGGTTGTTGTCGTTGACCTCGATGATGCCTTCGGTGCCATAGATCGTCGCGCCGACTTCGTACCGGGCATTCAACTCATTCTCGAACACCCCTTCGCAGTCATCATCATACCCGATGATGCCCATGCAGCGGTCTTCGACGCGGTGGCCAAAGATGTAGTGATCGGATTGGCGCTCGACCGCACCCATGACCCATTTGGCGCTCTTGTTGCCCAACACCCACTGTTGGAAGTCGATACAATGGGTGCCGGTGTTCATCATGCCGGCGCGGGTCGCGGACCACAGCCGGACGGGTCGCCCGATCTCCCCTTCTTGCACCATTCGCCGGGCTTCTTCCCATGAAGAATAGAAGCGGCGTTGGTGCCCGATGGCCAGCTTGACGTTGTTGCGCTGGCAGGCAATCATCATCGCTTCGCCTTCGCCCAACGAGACCGCCATTGGCTTCTCGCAGAGGATCGCCTTCGGCCGGCGGGCGGCGGCGGCGATTGTCATTTCAGCGTGCATCGGGTCCCACGAACAGACGCTGACAATGTCGAGATTTTCTTTGTCGAGCATTTCGCGGAAGTCGAGATAGCGTTTTTCGACGCCAAAGTCATCCCCAAATACTTGCAAGGCTTCGGGATGCGAATCCGCAATAGCCACAATTTCGGTATGTTCGCACGCTTGCCAGCCACGCGCGTGTTCACGGGCAATGCGCCCGCTGGCAATGATGCCGACGCGGTATTTGGCAGTGTCGCTCTTCTTCTTACGAGGACGAGGTGACATGAATCATTCTCCTTCAATCAAGCTTTGGTCGTGATCAAAACTGGTTCGTTCTAGTGATTTGGGTAAAGTCCAGCGTAAACACGATTCTTTTTTTCGTTTTGTCGATGCTGCACAGATTGCTTGCGCAGCGTTCACTGTGTATGGTATCTTGCTTACTGCCAGAATAAAAAATTAGCCACATCTCAATCAATCGCTTGCAATCATACGCGAGTGGCCCCGATTCACATGTAGACCTCCATGATGTGCAGAATGCGCCAATCGCCACGCTGCGTTTGATCTGCTTGCGAGTTGGAAAGGGCAAATTCACTATATGTTGCTGAACAAGAAAACCATCATCGTGACCGGCGCCGGTGGCGGCTTGGGCGAAGGCATTGCTCGCATCTGTCACCGCGAAGGGGCCAATGTCGTCGTGGCCGATATTCGCGGCGAAGCAGCCCAAGAGGTCGCCGCCTCCTTGGGTGAAGAAGCGTTGGCCATCACCTGCAATGTGGCCGAGACCACCCACCTCCAGAACTTGATCGCCGCAACCCTCGCCCGTTTTGGCCGCATTGATGGGCTGGTCAACAATGCCGGCGTCAATTTCTCCAAGCCATTTCTCGAGACCACACTCACCGACTGGGAACGGGTGATGAGCGTTGACTTGCGGGCCGTCTTTGCCTTGTCACAACTAGTCTGCAAACAATTCATGAGCCAGCAACCTGCACCCGAAGGTGGCCGGGGTAGTATCGTAAATATCTCCAGCGTCCACTCGATTGCGGCCTATCCTGGTGCTGGTCCGTATGATGCTGCCAAATGGGGCGTTGTCGGTTTGACCAAAGCGATCGCAGTTGAAATGGCCGCACAGGGTATTCGCATCAATGCGGTTTCGCCTGGCTTGATCAACACGCAGATCTGGCGAGATTATTTGGAGGCTGCGCCCGATCCCGATGCCGCAATTGAGCACTGGCGGGCCAATATCCCTTTGCAGCGGCCAATTGAAGCGGAGGAAGTAGGCGAGATGGTCGCCTTTTTGCTCAGCGATCGCGCCCGCGTCATCACCGGGGCGAACATCCTGGTCGATGGTGGCTTGACTGCGCAGTTGATCAGTCAAGAACCGTATCAAATGGATGCGATTGAAGGGGAATAACGCCATGCCACTCATCAACTTAACGCACGCCGAAGTCCTAGTCGACGGTTTGGATCATCCCGAAGGAGTGACGCTTGGCCCCGATGGTAAGTTGTATGCGGGTGGAGAAGACGGTCAGATCTATCGCATTGATCCAGAAACTGGCCAGAGTGAGCACTATGCCACCACGAGCGGGCTCAATTTGGGCTTGGCCCACGATGCCGCCAACAATCTATATGTGTGCAATCCAGGCAACCAAGCCGTGATGAAGGTGACGCCGAGCGGAGAGGTCAGCGTTTACAGCAAAGGTAACACCGAGCGCGCCATGGCCACACCGAACTATCCGGCATTTGCGCCCGATGGCCATCTCTATGTCTGTGATTCCGGTGCCTGGAAGGCCGACAATGGCTGCATCTGGTCAATTGCGCCGGGTGGAGCCACCACGCTCATCGACACCGAGTGTTGCCAATTCCCGAATGGCTGTGCGGTCAGTCCGGATGGTCGCTATCTCTATGTAGCGATGTCGTTGAATCCGCCGCGCGTGGTGCGCTTCCAGATTGCGAACGGCCAGAAGGTAGGCCCGGTGGAAACAGTGGTCGAATTGCCGCACACGGTGCCTGATGGCTTGGCCTTTTGCAACGATGGTAGCTTGCTCGTCGCCTGTTATCGGCCCGACACCATCTTGCGGATCTTGCCCGATGGCTCGGTTACTGTCTTGATGGAAGATGCCGAAGGGACGCTTCTCGGCTCACCAACCAACGTCTGTTTTGGCGGCCCGGATCTCTCCGTACTCTACTGGGCCAACTTGGGGCGCTGGCATATCGGCCAAAATAAAGAGATTGGCCTCCAAGGCACGCCACTGTTTTATCCCCCTGTTTGATCCTCCATCGATGTGATGGGCTCTCCAGGATCAGCAGCAATGCCCGCGCTTGTGGCTATACCGACAAAACGAACTTCAACAAAGGGAACTTGAGGGACAGGAACGATGGGAATTCGGATAGGTGTGTGTGGGACTGGTGCGTTTGCACGGAGCTTTATTCCGTTGTTTCAAGCGCATCCCTGGGTGGATGAGGTCGTTCTCGCCGATCTGCTGCCGGAGCGCTTGGCTGAACAGGCCGCGAACTTTGGCATCCAGCGGACGTATCCTTCGCTCGAAGCATTGTGCGAAAGCGATGTCGATGCGATTGCCCTCTTTACGCAACGTCACTTACATGGGCCGCAAACTTTGCAGGCCCTGGCTGCGGGCAAGCATGTCTATTGCGCAGTGCCCATCGCCCAGAGTGAAGACGAAATCCGGGCCATTGTCGACGCGGTGACCAAGACCCGGCTGATCTACATGACCGGTGAAACCAGCTACTATTATCCCGCAACGATCTATTGCCGCAATCGTTTCCAGCAGGGGGACTTCGGCGACTTCGTTTATGGGGAAGGCCAATATTATCACGACATGGCCCACGGCTTTTACGAAGCCTATCAGCATTCCGGCGGGGCCGAGTGGAAACGCGTCGCCGGCATCCCCCCCATGTACTATCCGACCCACAGCGTGAGCATGATCCTCAGCGTGACGGGCGCCCATGTGTCCAACGTCTCTTGCCTGGGCTTTGCCGACCGCCACGAAGATGGCATCTTCCGCCCTGGTGCCAACTTGTGGGATAACCCCTTTAGCAACCAGAGTGCATTGATGCGCACATCCGACGGCGGCATGATGCGCATCAACGAGTTTCGCCGTGTCGGCTGGAAAGGGCGCTCCTCGGTGCAGATGAGTATGTTTGGCACCAAAGGTTGCTATCAAGAGCAAGCCAACGCTCAGGCCTGGGTGACCCTGGCCGATGGTCCGAGTGATCTCAGCGAGCTGCTGACCACTACCAATCTGCCGGTGGCTAGCCAGAGCGGCGTGCATGACGCGGTGTTGCAAGAGTTTCATATGAGCGTCAGCCAGGTTCATCCGGTGGAACGACTGCCGCGTGAGTTTATTGGCCTGCGCAATGGCCACTTGGGCTCGCACCAATTCCTGGCTGATGATTTTATCAAAGCGGTGGTGACCAATACGTTGCCACCGAATCATGTTTGGGCCGCGGCGCGCTATTGCCTGCCTGGGTTGGTTGCCCACCAATCTAGCTTGCAGGGTGGTGAGATGTTGCCCGTGCCCGATTTGGGTGATCCACCAGCGGATTGGGCTTTGCTCGATCCAACCATTTCGACCGGAGGTAGTTTATGAGCAATTGGGCCGAAGCTGCGGCACCATTTGGCTTTGATCAAACTCGCTTACAACGGGTGGCGGACTTTTTACAACAATCCGTCGACCAGGGCGTTGTACCTGGGGTGGCGTTGGGCTTGGCGCGTCACGGCCAGCGCCTGCCAACCTACACCGCGGGGTGCCAATATCTGCGTGCGGATTCCCCGCCGATCCAGCCCGACACCATCTTCTTGGTCGCGTCGATCACCAAGCCGGTGGTGGCAACCGCTGTGTTGCTGCTGCTGGAACAGGGCCATTTCCTGCTCGATGACCCGGTCGCCTCGATCGTGCCGGAGTTTGCTTCCCATGGCAAGACGCGCGTCACCATCCGCCATCTGCTGACCCATACTTCGGGGTTGCCCGATATGCTGCCGACGGACCGCCAATTGCGCGGCCAAAATGCGCCACTCAGCGAGTTTATCCGCCAGATTTGCGAATTGCCGCTCGATTTTGCGCCAGGGACCAGGATCCAATATCAAAGCACCGGCATCGCCATGTTGGGGGTGATCGTCGAGCGCGTCGCCCGAATGCCCTTGCGCGACTTCCTGCGTCGTGAACTCTTTGAGCCACTGGCCATGTCCGATACGGCCTTAGGGGCGGGCGGACTAGCGATCGAACGGATCGCGGAGGTCAACGTACCCGAGGAGATGGTGGGGACGAGCTGGGGCTGGAACACCGATTATTGGCGGCACTTTGGCGCACCCTGGGGCGGGATGTTCTCAACGGTCAATGACATCCTCAACTTTGCGCAGCTCTTTTTGGACCAGGGGGTAGCGGGTGGTCGCCAACTGCTTAGTCCGGCAACAGCGCAAGCGATGACTGCCGACCAGACCGGCGTGATGGCCTCTTTGTCGTCTGAAAGCCGGGCGACACAATCGTGGGGATTGGGCTGGCGGCGTCAACCAGCCAGTCGTGGGGAAACTTGGGGCAATCTGCTCTCCCCGGGCAGCTTTGGCCACGGGGGAGCCACGGGTACGGTCTTGTGGGTTGACCCGTCACGGGACTTGAGTTGTGCAATCTTTACCACGCAACCGGGGGCGCTCAATCGCGGCTGGTTGGCCCGCTGCTCCAATCTAGTGGCGGCCGCCGCGCTAGCGTAATGCAGAGAAAGCTGGAGACTAGGTAGATGGGAGCCGATTGCTTGATTCCTGTCTACCTACACCCAGCCCGAGGTAGGCCGGTAGACGAAACAGCGTATCAATGCGGAGGACAAAACCCATCAGCAAGTAGACCATGCCCCCAACTGCGGCCCCACCAACCAACAACAGCAGTGACGATGCTCCCAACCAACCGCTGACGAACCAGATCGCCAATCCCATTACCACGCTGGCCAACGTGACTTGCGCACTCAACCACAGCGTCTGGCGCGCTTCGACACCAGCTAAACGGCGCCGCAAGATCCACAACAGTGCCAGCACCTCCGCCGTGATTGCAATCGAGTTGGCCAAAGCCAGCCCGCCATGGCCGAGCCATTGCATTAACCCGATGCCCAAGGCCAATTGGAAAAGCCCAGCCGCAATGGCGATCAGCAAGGGCGTCACTGTATCTTGTAAGGCGAAGAATGCACGTGCCGCCAACTCTAGACAACTATGGCCGATCAGTCCAAGTGCATAAAAGCTGAGCGCGATGTAGACCGCTTGGGTGGCTTGTGGATCAAAGGCGCCGCGCTGATAGACCACTTCGATCAAGGGGCGACCGAGCAGAATCAGCCCGACGGTGGCAGGTACCGTGAAGGTGATCACCATGCGCAGCGTGTCGCCGAGTGTGGCGCGCATGCCGGGCAGGTTTTGCTGAGCGGCCAAGGCAGCCAGGGTGGGAAACGCCACCAAGCCAAAGGCCGTCCCGATGATCGTTTCCGGCAGCTGCATAAACTCCCAGCCCCATTCCAACGCACTCACACTCCCCGGTGAGAGCCGCGAAGCCAAATTCGTGGTGGCGATCATCATCAAGTGAAACACAGCCAGATCGATGACCCGCGGGCCCATCAACCAGAGCACCTGGCGCACCGCCGGGCTTTTCAGTTCGAGGATAGGCCACCAGCGAAAGCCAATCTGCAAGAGGCCCGGCACTTTGACCAGCAGGTGGAGTAGCGAGCCCAGAATGGCACCGACGGCCAGACCATGCACGCCCCACGTAGGGGCCAGCCAGAGCGCACCGATGATCACGCCGAGTGGATAGACTGCCGGAGCCAGCGCCGGCAGCAGAAAGTGGCGGAAGCTGTGCAGCATACTGCTTTGCACTGCGCTGATCCCAAAAAAGAGGGTGGAGATCAAGACCAGGCGCATCAAGGTGACCGTTTCTTGCTGTTGCGCCGCTCCAAAGCCAGGGGCCAGCACCACGCGGACCAGCCACGGGGCAAAGAATGCTGCAATCAACGCCGCCGCAATCACAGCCAACACGACAAAATTGGTAATCGAACTAGCCAATCGCCAAGCAGAGCGTTGGTCATTAGTGGCGAGTTGTTCAGTGAAGACGGGGATGAAAGCTGTAGCGAGCGCGCCCCCAGCTACGATCGTAAAGAGCAGATCAGGTAATTTGAAGGCAGCGTAAAAGGTGTCGAGTTCGCTACCCACACCAAAGGCGCGCGCCAAGATCATGTTGCGCACCAGCCCTACTGCTGCGGCTAGGCCAAACGAGAGACCGACCAGCAGGGTATTGGCGAGGATGTGACGTTCTCGTTGCTGCTGGTCGGCTAGTTGCTGGTTAGGGTGCTGCATGGGCACTCGCGGCTTGGGCGGGGGCATAACGCGGGTTTAAGGCAAGAGCACGTTGCCAGGATTTCTCGGCTTCAACCCGATTGCCGAGGGCGGCCAAGCCTTGTCCGCGCCAGTAGTGAAGTTCTTCAATGCTGCTGGTCGTCGCCAGGGTGGCTTCGCTCAAGGCGACCACTTCTTGGTAGCGGCCAGTCTCGTAATATGCCTCGAAGGGGCCAAATTGATACCACAACATCCGCCAAGGCAGCCCCAACTGGCGTGCCCGATCGTAGACGGTGGCAGCCTCTTCGTAGCGCCCCAGCATGGACAACACCGAGCCCAAATTGAACCAGTGATAGGGATCCTCTGGGTGGCTGCTGGCCGCGGCCTGGGTGGTACCGAGTGCATTCTGCCACATCTGGGCCGGGTCGAGCTCGGAGCCCAAAATATTGGCGACGAGCGTACTCTGCTCTGGTGGGTAGATCAATACATAGGTGTGGTTAAAGACCTTCCAGAGTGATTCAAACTCATCATAATCGAATTGGATGCCGCGGTAAGGGCCATTCGGGTCGGGGTTGCGCAAACTGTGTTGATCGTAGGTGTCGTAGGCAAACCATTGGCGAGCCGGATGGTCATAGCCGATGAGTAGGCGATAATGGCCCATGCCATCATTGGGCTGGTCTTCGAGCCAAGTTTCGACCAACACGGGTATGCCATTGCTTAACAGCAGCCGTAATTGCTCGGCTTTACCGTTGACCATCACATGGGCGGCATAGCCCTGGCCGCGCGCATAGGCTGCCAATTCCTCGGGCATGACATTTTTGTCATCTTCATGGCTGCGGATCGCCGCACCCGGCACACTTTGATCTAGCACTGTGCCGAAATAACTGAGATACATCGCCAAGGTGGCTGGCCCACAATTGTTCCAGGTCTGCCAATAGTGACGAATACCAGTCAGCTCAACAAAGTCGGCCGCGGGTGCAAAAAGTGGCGTAGGGGTGGGCTCCGGTGTCGGTGGAATCGCAGTGGCAGTGCCGGTGAGACTATCAGTCGCTTCCAATAACGGCAGCTCTGCATCCAGCGCTTCTTCTGCGGTCAGAGCCAGAGTCGTGGTGAGTTCCTGGGCTATGATCGGCGGTGTTGGGGTGACGGTAGGCAACAAGACAACCGTTGAATGGATAATCGGCGCAGCCATGGCGGCTTCAGCTTGTTGCCGAAAAGAGACAGGAAGCGGTGTTGGCACGAGCAATGGATGGGAACGTTGGGAGGCAAGTGCAATTTGTGCTCTTTTGAGAAGACCTTCTGGTCCACCGTAACGCCAACTACCCAAGAGAAACCCTGCTGTCGCAAACACTACGAGTGTCGCGAACAGATTGCGAATGAGCCTATGTCCTCGCTTCTTTCTGATCATGGAAAATTATTTGCCTGCTGAATGAACCAACTTGCCAGTCGAGGGGGTCAATCTACAATCACTACTACGGTCGCAAGATTACAGATCAAGTGGCTAACTGACATTCCTGTTGCCTAACAACAACGATAGAGCCGGAGGCTAAGTACTTTGCTGCCGGGCATTGACACGGCTACCCCGGTTTACGGAGATGAGTCTCGGATGGTAGCCGACAAAAGATTCTCGGAATCAAACCTGATTCCGAGAATACACACACGATATGATTAAGTATACTTGAATGGGGCTTATCTGCCTAAATTGGTTAATGGCTATTTAGCGAGCGTTCTGGGCTTCAATGGCATAGAGGGCTTGTTGGTAATGAGGTTGAATTTGCAGGGCCCGATGCAGTGCTTGCTGGGCTTCGGCTTGATCGCCCAAAGCGGCTAGGGCCAACCCCCGCCAATAGTGCAACTCCTCGATTCCCGTGGCGCTGTGCAACGTTGTATTGACCAGCTGTAGCAATTCGTCATACCGAGCCGTGTCAAAGAGCGCCTGGAGTGGCTCATATTGATACCACAACATGCGGCGCGGAAGACCTAAGCGTTGAGCCTGTTGAAAAGCAGCAAGCGCTTCTTCATATTTGCCCTGCGCATAGAGACTACTGCCTTGATTGAACCACGCGTAAGGATCATTAGGCTGCTCGGCGCTTTCGGCTTGCGCTTGGTGCAAAGCTTGCTGCCACATGGTCGCGTCATCCCACTGCTCACCTAAGATGCTCTGCACCACGGTCGTTTTTTCCGGCGGATAGATCACGATATATTTGCGATTGGTGATCCGCCAGAGTTGGTCGGCTGATGCATAATCAACATAGCTGCCCTGATACCCTTCGGCCGTAACCAAGTTGCGCTGAAAGTAGGGATCATAGACGATCCAGCGTTGGGCACCATCGTCATAGCCAGTGACCAAACGAAAGTGGGCAAAACCATCCATGAGATTGTTGAGGTCATCACCCTCCCAGGTTTCGATGATCACTGGCAGGCCATTGCTGATCAGCAATCGTAACAAGTCTGCATTCCCATTAACCCGCAAAATTGCGCCATACCCTTGCTCAATGGCATAGCGGGCTAGCTCATCGGGGCGTACATTCTGGTCGCGCGGGTTCGGGCGTACCTGTTTGGCAATCGTGGCTTGATCGAGCCGGGTACCAAAATAGCTCAAGTTGATCGCCAACGTCGCGGGGCCACAATTGTTGAGTGTCTGCCACGTGTGCGTAAAACCAGTCAAGGTGACAGCAGTTTGCGCTGGCTGATGGCTCGGTGGGGTCGCACCACGCACAGGCGACGAATAGAGCATACCAAATAGTAGCCAACTGCCCAAGCCTGTCAGGATCAACGTCAGCCGCTGTAGAATTGAGCGTTCGCTCCAGATCCAGGAGGAGCGAAGCAAGAACATTGGGTGGAACATGCTCGCCTCCAGTTCATACAGTCATGTGGACGAGCTACGGCTCATCCAGCTTCGTAGTTACAGTGTACAGCTTATCAATATTGAACACACTGGGTAACGTTATAAAACGCGGGTACAAACTTGGCTACTGAGTCGTACTGGCCCAATTTGCAAACGCAGTTGCGTGCACCGCGGGGCAATGGTAAGATGAAAATAGTAGCCATTACCCCAAAACACCATGACTACAACGTAAGCTATCTGAATCTGCTGCCGGAGTGAACCTGGAGATCTACATGAGTACAGCGAATCTGGAGTTGTTGCGCGAACGCGCCCAATTTGTGCGTACTGAAACCGTACGCCTAATTGAAATTGCCAAGAGCGGCCACTATACCTCGGTCTTTTCGTGTGCCGAACTCTTTGCCGTTCTCTATTACCACACCATGCGCATCAGCGATGACCCGAAATGGGCGGATCGAGATCGCTTGATCCTCTCCAAAGGGCATTGTGCGGTCGGTGTCTATCCAATTTTGGCGGATAAGGGTTATTTCCCTACCGCCTGGCTCGATAATTATGCTCGGATTGGTTCGCCACTGGGCGACCATCCGGACATGAAAAAGGTGCCAGGGATCGACTTCAGCTCAGGCTCGCTGGGGCATGGCTTGAGTATTGGGTTGGGGATGGCCTTGGGGCTTAAAACCCGCAAATCCCCGGGACGCGCCTTTGTCTTGTTGGGGGATGGCGAATTGAACGAGGGGCAAATTTGGGAAGCAGCCCAAGCTGCCAGCCATTTCAAGCTCGGCAACCTAATCGGCATCATCGACCGCAACGGTATGGGCTTGGATGGCATGACCGAAGAGACCATGCGCATCGAGCCGCTGGCCGATAAATGGCGAGCCTTTGGCTGGGCTGTGCATGAAGTCGATGGGCACGATCTGGCCGCGCTGGTCGAGTTGTTCGACAATCTCCCACAGAATAGCGACCAACCGCAGATGATTATCGCTCATACCATCAAGGGCAAAGGCGTGCAGTGGATGGAAAATTCGCGTGTCTGGCATCTCGGTTATTTGGCCGGGGTCGATGCGCAACGCACGATCGAGGATATCAAAAATTACGAATGGGCCTAATCGAAGGAAGCGCATCAACCATGACAAAAACCATTGACATCCACTCGGCCGGAATCGAAATGCAGGACAAAGATTCCTGGCACCTCGGCATGTTGCGTACGCAAGCACATTCGGCCATTGCGGCTCGTGTACTGTCGGAATTGGCCGACAACGATCCGCGTATTTGTATCTTGACCGCCGATTTGGGTTTTAGCAACCGCACGGTTGAATTTTCTTATCGCCACCCCGATCGCTTCTTCAATTTGGGCATTGCCGAACAAAACATGGTGAGTGCCGCCGCAGGATTGGCCACCACCGGCATGATTCCCTACGTAGCGACCTTTGCCTCCTTCTTGGGCCTGCTCTGCTGCGAACACATCCGCACCGACTGTGCTTACCCCAATTTGCCGGTGCGCTTGTTGGGCCACCACGCCGGGATTTCGTTGGGCTATTATGGCACCTCGCATCATGCCACTGAAGATATCGGCATTATGCGCTCAATTGCCAATTTGAAGATTGTCTGCCCGGCGGATGCCTACAGCTTAGAACAAGCTCTGCGTCAAACCGTGGACGTGGAAGGGCCAATCTATTTCCGCTTGGGGCGCGGCCGCGAGGCCGATGCCTATCAGGAAGGCGAGCCCTGGGAATATGGCAAGGTGGGCATTTTGCGCAAAGGCAGCGACGGCGTGATCTTCGCCAATGGCATCATGGTCACCGCTGCACGCCAAGCGGCAGAAACATTGGCCCAAGATGGCATCGACCTGACGGTGGCCGACCTGCACACGATTCAACCCTTCGATACCGAAGGCGTGCTCTCGTTGATCGAAGAGACACGCAATGTCTTTGTCGCCGAAGAACACAATACCCGCACCGGTGTGGCCACTGCCATTGCCGATGCTATCGTCGATAATCGCGTTGATGGTGTCAAATTGACCCGCATCGGCTTCCCCTCCGATGAATATTCGGCCATTGCTGCGCCCTATCCGCTCTATAAATATTATGGATTGGATGCCGAGGGTGTAGCCGAACGTGTGCGCAAAGAGTTACGCTAATTCGCCGCGAGGCGGTGGTATTGGCATTGATCCTATGAGATCCAAAACCACCGTCTCCGGTTTTTCGTCCGCTGTTTAGGATTTACCAGGAGGCACCATGGAAACCTTTGAGGCAATCCGCACCCTGTTGGCTGTCCGTGAATACCAGGCCAAACCGCTCCCCGCCGAAGTCGTGACCCAAATTCTCGAAGCCGCCCGCTTGACCGGCAGTTCGCGCAATCGCCAGCAGTGGGATTTTGTGGCCGTGCGCCAACCCGAAACGTTGCAACAACTGGGCCAACTCGCTGCCCATGGCACATACATTGCCGATGCCGCATTGGCCGTCGCCGTAGTCGTGCCCGATGGCGCAGGTGGGGCTGCAGATGGCGCGCGTGCTGTACAAAATATGATGTTGGCCGCCTGGTCGGCCGGGGTTGGCTCGAATTGGGTGGGCAATGTCAACACGCCGGAGATCAGGACACTCCTGGGCATCCCTAACGAACGTACCGTGTTGACGATTATTCCCTTTGGCTATCCCGCCCGCAAGCTTGGTAAGGGACGCAAAAATCGCAAACCACTGGCCGAAATTGCTCACGCTGAGCGATTTGGTCAACCATATAGTGAATAGCAACCATGCGAGCAAAAATTGTATTGGATCCTGCTGGGCGCAAATTGAACGAAATCTTTGACCCAGCTGATTTGGCGCGTTTACACGATGTGGCCGATGTCATCTGGGGACGCGATGAGCCCATGCCCGCTGCCGAGTTAGACAAGGTGCGCGATGACGTGGAGGCGATCATTTGTGGTCGTTGGCGCCACGGTGACTTGCACACCTTGCCCAAGTTGCGGGCCATTCTCGAAGTCGGGGGGCGCCACCCCAGCCCACAAATTTTGGATTATGCCACCTGTTTTGCTCGCGGCATCCGCGTGCTGAGCGCTGCCCCAGCCTTTGGTCCCATGGTGGCAGAAATGGCGCTGGGCATGGTGTTGGCTGCTTCGCGCGAAATTGTGGATGGGCATGTGGCGTTCACGCAAGGTGAGGAAAAATGGTTGCATGCAGGCAATGTCAACACTTTCACCCTGTTTGGGCAACCGGTGGGCTTCATCGGCTATGGCGGTTTGGCGCGCAATCTGCGTCCGCTGCTCGCCCCGTTTGGCTGTTCGATCAAGGTGTATGATCCCTGGCTGCCCCCATCGTACCTGACCCGCCAAGGGGTGACGCCCGTCTCGCTGGAAGAGCTGCTGAGTAGCACGCGGGTGATCTTTGTCTTGGCTATTCCGTCGGCGGAGAATCAAGCCCTGCTCAACCGATCATATTTGGAATTGATTCAACCCAACGCGGTGCTCGCCTTGATCAGCCGTTCCCACTTGGTCGATTTTGACGCCCTCACCGAGCTGTTGCTGGCGCAGCGTTTTAAAGCGGTGATTGATGTCTTTCCTGAAGAACCACTGCCGCTGGATCATCCCATCCGGCGAGCGCCGGGCGTGGTGTTGTCGGCGCATCGGGCTGGCAGCGTCCCGGATGATTTGCGTAACATCGGGCGGATGGTGGTGGACGATATCGAAGCGTTGTTACTTGGTTTGCCTCCCTTAGCTATGCAGTCGGCCCAACCCGAAACTATCTACCGACTTGGATGAGTATCACGCTGCGGGTAATTCGCCACGAATCATCCGCAGCGTATCAGCGTTTTCTGCAGGGCACAGCGTCTTGAGTTTGCAGGCTCTGTCCGGCAAGTGATTCAGCTCCGGTGATATACTGCAAGCGAGTTGATTGTCCCCCATCCAAAGAAAGGCTTGCATGATGATTGCCACTGTTATTAATACGTTGCTTTTCCTGCGCTGGCGGGTGATTTGTTTCATCAGCTTACTTGGTTTCTGGTTTCCTACCACGCTCTTCGCTGCTTCGCCCGCCCAGACGACGATTACCGCGGCCTCGCTTCAGCAGCTATCTGCCGCAACGGATCGTCAGGCTCAAGTGTCGCTCCATCCGGCGACGGGCGTGGCGCGCTTTGTGCGTATTCCCGCCGATAGCTTGCAACGCCCGTGGGTTGGTGCTGCTGCCGAAGAGCAAGCAGCCGCCTTTTTGCGAGAGTTTGGCGCGCTCTTTGGCCTGAACAACCCGGCTGCTGAATTGATCCTCGCCGAACGCGAAACCGATGCGCTCGGGATGACGCACCTCCATTACATCCAACAGTATCAAGGGGTGCCGGTCTTTGCTAGTACGTTGCGTTTCCACTTTGCGGATGATGGCCAGTTGCGAGCCATCAACGGCATGGTGTTACCAGCGTTAGCGTTAGATGTAACGCCAACGCTGAGCGTGGACACTGCTCGTGAGATTGCCCTCCGCCACATCACCCTGATGACCTCCATTGCCCCAGCTGAGCTCACAGCCACCAGCCAGGGATTGGCCATCTTGCGCGCGGGGTTATGGCAAGGGTTGCCGGGCACGGATCATCTCGTCTATGAAATCGTGGTGGAAGCGGACGCGACCCTGCGTGAACATGTTTTTGTCGATGCGCACACAGGGAAGATCGTCGAACAATTTAGTGGTATCCACACCGCCCTGGACCGGCGCGTCTATCACAACGCCAGCTTTTTTGATCCCACGCTGCTGGTTTGGAGCGAGGGCGATCCGCTCCCTTATACCTCAGCCGAGCGCACCGCTCAGTCCGATATCAACAAATTAATCGAGTATACCGAAGATAGCTATAACTTTTTTGCGAGCCTGAGTGGTGGCAATTTCTTAAGCTGGAATGGCCTAGATAGCCCCATGTCGATCCTGTATGAGGGGCCGCAATTGTTTTGCCCCAACGCCACCTGGAATGGGCAATCCACGAACTTTTGCCGACACGTGGTCAGCGATGATCTGGTGGCGCATGAATGGGCGCATGGGTATAGCCAATCGACTCACGGGTTGATCTATCGCTGGCAGCCGGGCGCGCTCAATGAATCCTATTCGGACATTTGGGGCGAAACGGTGGATCTGCTCAATGGCGGGGGCAATGATGCGCCCAACGCGCCGCGCACAGCCGATGCGTGCACCTCCTTCACCCACCCGACGGGCACGGATAATTCGCTGCGCTGGTTACTCACTGAGGATGCCCGCGGCTTGGGTTTGGCCTTGCGCGATATGTGGAATCCGAATTGCTTTGGCGACCCCGGGAAAGTCTCCGATTCGAATTATTTCTGTGACGCTAGCGACAATGGCGGTGTTCACTCCAATTCGGGTGTTCCTAATCACGCCTTTGCGTTGTTGGTCGATGGCGGCACCTATAACGGCCAGACCATCAACGGCATCGGCTTGACTCGGGCAACCAATCTTTATTGGCGAACGCAGACCGTCTATCAGACCCGCACCAGCGACTTTGCCGATCATGCCGATGCGCTGGAACAAGCCTGTAGCGATCTGATCGGCAAGCCACTCTTTGCGCCCAGCACTGAACGTGCCACTGCCACCGTCGCCAGCGAGCAGATCACTGCCGCACACTGCGCCGAAGTGAGCAAGGCAATCGCCGCGGTGGAGCTGCGCCTTGAACCAACGCAGTGCCGCTTCCCGCCCACGCTGCAAGAAAATCCTCCGCTCCTCTGCCTCAGCGATCAAGGCCCGCAGACGACCTTGTTGTTTGAAACTTGGGAGAGCGGATTAGACAAATGGACCATTGGCACCCGCGAGGTGCTCAGTCCTACCCACTTTAGTACGCCTGATTGGGCTATCGTCTCGGATCTGCCAGATGAGCGCGGCGGTTCGGCGGCCTTTGTCGCCAATCTCGACATTGGCAACGCCCAACTCGATAATCAAACTGGGGTACTCTATTTGGAAAGCCCGCCCATCACCCTACCGACCGATGCGCTCGCACCGCGGCTGGCCTTTGATCACTGGTTCGCTACTGAAGATCTGCGTGATGGTGGCAATCTCAAAATCAGCGTGAACGATGGCCCCTGGACCTTGCTTCCATCGTCAGCGTTCACCTTCAATCGCTACAACAGTTTTATCATCACGACCACGGGCACCGAAAGCGCCTTTACCGGTACCACCTACGGCACCTTTGACGATGGCGCTTGGGGACAGTCGCAGCTGCGGTTAGGTGATTTTGCCCAACCAGGCGATACCATCCGACTGCGCTTCGAATTTATGGTCAACCACTCCGGCGGCGTAAAGGGCTGGTATGTGGATGATGTGCAAGCGTATTATTGCCAAAGTTGCGGCAATGGCCAGCTCGATGAAGGTGAACAGTGCGATGATGGCAACCGCCGGAATGGCGACGGCTGTTCGTCGACCTGTCAGTTGGAGCCTGGTTGGTTCTGCAAAGCGCCAGTGACCGCGCTGGGCAGTCGGCCCGCCGAACCGAGTGTCTGCGTGAATTTGAATACGGCGGCTTGTGTCACCGTCAATCAAGCGATCCCCGACAACAATCTGCGCGGGCTGAGTAGTCGCTTATCGCTCAACCTGAACAGCGACCAGGTCATTACTGACTTGGATGTCTATGTGGAAGCAGAACACACGTGGATCGGCGACCTCAGTTTTAGCCTGCGCAAGATGGAAAGTGGTCATCAAGCAACCTTGTTGGATCGCCCAGGCTCGTCTATTCCGGGTGCATTCGGCTGTGAAGGGGACGATTTGGCGGCGCTCTTTGATGATGAGAGCGTCTTGCCCGCCGAATTTGTTTGTGACACCCAGAATGTGCCGGCGATTGCTGGGAATTTTCTGACTACCGATGGGCAAGGTCGCGGCTTAAGCGTCTTTGATGGTGATCTGCTGGCCGGTGAATGGCTATTATCGGTGGTGGACCATGCCACGGATGAAGTGGGCACGTTACAGCGCTGGTGTTTGGTGCCGACCACTGAGCAAGCTGTGACCGTGGAAAGTTCGCTGCTGCTCCCACTGATCGGGCGCTAATGCCCAGGCGGGGAGGCGGTGGTGGCACGTCCATCGTCCCCTGCCTGGACCCATTATTGAGACGTTGACAGCCATGATCACTTCGGCTACACTACCCAAGTGCTCCCAGCCCCCGGCCCAATCAACAACCCAATTGAAACATGCGGCGAGACGCAAACGCTCCCTAATTTATGGCTTTGGAAGACCCTACCGGCCTATGGTCTTGGCTCCCTGGTTCTGTCTGGCAATGCTGGGGCACGGCTGACTGGATCGATATGGGTACCGTAGTTGTTGCCTTCTGAAGTCACTTTGCCCTCGCTGAAATTAAATTCATTGGCGTCATCCCAAAGACAAGCAGGAGGAACCACCATGCCCCGTTCGTTCAGTCGTCGTCAATTTCTTTATGTAAGTAGTGGTGCCGTGGGTGCGGCACTCTTGGCGGCTTGTGCAGCGCCTGCCGCAGCCCCAGCGGAACCTAGTCAAGATGCTGCCGCTCCGGCACCACCAGCTGCAGTTGCGGAAACTCATGGCACTGCCGAGGGCGGGCTCATGCGCCCAAGCGGCACCCCACAGCGCGGTGGCACGGTGCGCCTAGCGGTCGGGGTCACGACCTCAAACTATGACATCCAACAGGGTGGGGCAGCGCATTCCCTCTGTCATGTCTATAACAACTTGGTCCGCCTCAATCTGGTGGACGGGCTGCGCAGTGTCGTGCCCGATCTTGCGAGTAGTTGGGAAATCTCCGACGATGGCCTCACCTATACATTCGCATTGCGCGAAGGGGTAACCTTCCATGATGGGGAACCCTTCAGCGCCGATGATGTCGTTGCCACCTTCAACCGCATTCTCGATCCACCTGAGGGCGTGGTCATTCCCATCGCTGCCGATATGGGCGTGGTCAGTGCCATCGAAAAGGTGGATGACCTCTCTGTGCGGTTTGTGCTTTCCAGCCCGCGCAGCTACTTCCTCGATCTACTCGCGGGCGTCAGCATGGTGATCTTCTCCAAGAAGACGCTGGATGAACACAATGGTGATCTGCGCGAGGTGCAAATTCCACCAGGCACTGGCGCATTCAAATTTGTCGAATACCTCACCGCCGAGAAATGGACTTTCACCCGCAACGAGAACTATTGGGACAGCGAATTGCCCTACGTGGATAACCTGGAACTCTATCACGTGGCGGCGTGGTCCGACCGCGGTACCGCTGTGCTGACCGATCAGGCGGATCTCTCTTGGAATGTCTCCTTTGAAACCTGGACCGAAGGTGAAAGCCGCAGTGATATTGTGCAAGTGAACAAACTTGCCAACTTCGGCGCCTATTGGGTGATCTTCAACACCACTCGCGAGCCCTTTAATGATCCGCGAGTGCGCCGGGCGATTCACTTGGCCGTCAGTCGGCAGAATTTGATCGCCGCGTTTGCCTCGCAAGAGCAGATCAACCTCACCCGCTGGATTCCATATGGTGATGCCTACGCCACGCCACCCGAGCAGATCGCAGAGCTGCCGGGTTATCGTGCTGATAAGACGGAAGACATTGCCGAAGCCAAGCGTCTGTTGGCCGAAGCTGGTTTCCCCGATGGCTTCGGAGGGATCGAACTATTGGCGGCGGTTGGGCCGCAGGCCGAATTGATTGCTCCAGCTTTCCAAGATATGCTCGCCCGCGAACTCAACATCCAAACCGAGATTCGGGCGATCGAGCGCTCGCAATTGGTGGAAGAAGAGAAAAACGGCAACTTTACGCTGGTGGTTGATACCTACGGCCACGGCCTCTCCGATATTTCACCACGCGCCAATCTCTGGTGGCGCACGGGCGGTTCACAAAACTGGGCTCAATATTCTAATGCCGAATTTGATGCCCTGCTCGACCAGATTGATGTCGAAACCGACCCGGCAACTCGGCAGGAACTGGTCAACCAAGCCCTTGATGTGCTCGACCAAGATCCGCCCGCCTATCTTGTCGGGTATACCTATCACTTGCCAATGTGGCGTTCACGGCTCAAAGGCTTGCTGCTCAACGATCGCCTCTTTGTCGAATGGGGCCGCATCGAAACTGTTTGGCTGGAACAATAGCGTGTGACCATGAAGCGATTGAGAGATTAGAGACGCGCTCGAAGTCTCTCAATCGCCATTTTCGTGTTTCCTGCATCCCATGAGTAGATACATCTTGCGCCGTTTGCTGATCGCGGTGCCGACATTGATTGGCATTACCATTTTGATCTTCCTAGCGATGCGCGTCCTGCCAGGCGACCCACTCGCTACGATCATGTCGGAATCGACCGGGAATTTTGTGCTCACCGAAGAAGAATTGGCCGCAGCTCGGGCCAGTCTCGGCTTGGATAAGCCCCTTTATTTACAATACCTTGATTGGATGGGGGAGGTCATTACTGGGGATCTTGGCTCTTCGTTTTGGACGAACGAGCCAATCAGTGCGTTGATCTTCCGGCGTGGGCCAATCACCGCGCAGATCGCTTTGATGGCGGTGCTCTTCTCGTGGTTGGTTGGTGTGCCGATCGGGCTGCTCAGCGCGCTCTGGCGTAATTCCCCGCTGGATTATTTCTCGCGGGTGGCCAGCACAGTCTTTATTGCGGTCCCCAGCTTTTGGATTGGCCTATTAATCGTGCTCTTTACCGTGCTGGTGTTCACATGGCGCCCACCCCTAGCGATCATCCAATTCTGGGAAGACCCCATCGCCAATCTATCGATGACCGCCTTACCAGCATTGGCCTTAGGGTTGGGGTTGGCCGCAAGCCAAGCACGGTTTGCGCGCTCGGCCGCGCTCGAAGTCTTGTACGAAGATTATATTCGCACGGCCCGGGCCAAAGGCTTGAGCGAGAAGCTGCTGATGTGGCGACATGTGCTTAAAAATGCACTGCTGCCGGTGGTTACAACCTCGGGGTTGGCGCTTGGCGGGTTGCTGGGAGGGGCCGTGTCGGTGGAGCGGGCCTTTGGCGTCCCGGGATTGGGAA
The DNA here is from genome assembly GCA_964568485.1 of uncultured Caldilineaceae bacterium. Taxonomy (GTDB): domain Bacteria; phylum Chloroflexota; class Anaerolineae; order Caldilineales; family Caldilineaceae; genus CFX5. The sequence continues at coordinate 30,491 of CAZMRA010000004.1, forward strand.
CCCTGTTGGTCCAAGCACTCAGCGACCGTGATTGGATGATGATCCAAAATTTGGTGTTGATCTACGGCTTGATTTTTGCGATTATCAATCTACTGGTTGATTTGAGTTACGCCTGGATCGATCCTCGCATCCGCTATGACTAGCCCTTTAGCGTTTGGGGATGTCCATCGTGCATTTGATTCAATGTATCAACTGTTACCTGGGCTTGCAGCCCATGAGTGATTTCCCATGAGCGATTACAGTTCGACGCTTTCCCCTCAGCCGATGTTGCCTGCGGCCCAGGAGTTGGAGCCGAGTGCGTTCCAACAAACTGTGGGCTCGGTAGGTCGGTTTATTGCTTCGTCACCAATCGGGGCCATCAGCGCATTGGTCTGGTTGCTCTTATTGATTGTTGCCATCTTTGCTCCGTGGCTGGCACCGTATGATCCGCAAGTGGCCGATTACCAGGCCATCCGTCAGGCGCCTTCGGCCGCGCACTGGCTCGGCACCGACGATCTCGGGCGAGATATCCTGAGCCGCATCATCTTTGGCGCCCGCATCACACTGGTGGTGAGCATCTTTTCGGTGTTGATCGGGGATCTGCTGGGCTTTTTGTGGGGACTGGTCAGCGGCTACTTAGGGGGCCGGTTCGACTTGTTCAGCCAGCGCGTGCTCGATGTCTTGATGTCTTTTCCGACGCTGATCCTGGCGCTCTTGTTGCTGGTGGTGCTCGGCGCAGGCTTAACGACGGTGATCATCGCGATTGCGGTTACACGCATTCCCGGCTCCACGCGCGTGATCCGCTCGGTGGTCTTGTCGATTAAAGAGACAGCCTATGTGGAATCTGCATTGGCGGTGGGGGTACGGCCTTGGCGGCTTATGTTGCGCCATATTGCGCCGCAATGTATCGCGCCGTTGATCATCGTGGCTACACTCAACCTGGGCTCGGCGATCTTTGCTGAAGCTGCGCTTAGTTTCTTGGGTTTGGGGATTCCGCCACCAGCACCCAGTTGGGGCAATATGTTAGGTGGTGTTTTGGCGGCTTCGTTTCGACCCTCGTGGTGGTTGGTCGTCTTTCCTGGTTTGGCGATCACCCTGTCGATTATGGCGGTCAATCTAGTCGGCGATGCCCTGCGTGATTTTTTGGACCCCAAATTGCGCCATCGTTTGCAGTAATGTGGGCATAGAATCTATTCATCTTTTCACACAGAACTTTTAGCACAGAACGAGGAATTATGAGTTTTGAAGTTTATGATTACCGCACAACCAATCGCAATGTATTGGTGACGCCGGAAATTCGCGCCCGTCTCTATCACATGAAGCCCGGCCAGGTCGATGGCCGCCACAGCCACGATCTCGGCCACGAGGTCTTTTTGATCCTGGAAGGGCAGGCCGAATTTAACATCAATGGCACGAAAAAGATTCTCGGTCCGGGCCAAATGTGCATTGCGCTGGCGGATGAGATCCACCAAGTGCGCAATGTCTTGCCCGACAAGCCAACGGTCATGTATCTATCGGTAACGCCGCATGTCCATCCTACCCACACGGGCCGCACCGAAGAGGATGCCAAAGAGCCCCCTCGTTTCACGCCCAACATCAATTATCACGCCGAGTATGATCTGAGCATTCCCGTTGAAACGCTGGTGGATCGCCATAGTGAGACGGTCCAAACCTTGGCGGAGGCCGCGCAACATTATGCTGCGGTTCAGCAGGAGCAGGCCGCTGCGCTCAAAGCCGCCCGCGAGGCTGGCGATCAAGAGGCGGCAATTGCGGCGCGCAATGCCATATGGGAGGCCAATTATCGGCTGCACAAAGCTTTGTACGCTGCGGACGAAGCCTGGAACGAATACGCTCCGCGTGCGGCTGAGCTCTAATCCCCAAGGATGAATAAGAAGCGAGTATCACCATGAGACTGAGTGGTAAAGTAGCATTGGTCACCGGCGCTGGCCGTGGATTGGGCCGCGCCTATGCGTTGCATTTAGCGAGTCTCGGCGCAGATGTGATTGTCAACGATGTGGATCTGCAATCAGCCCGTGAATATGATGAGCAACTCGCGGCCGAAAGTGTGCCCGCCGAGATCGAAGCGATGGGGCGGCGTTCGCTGGGCATCCAAGCTGATGTGTCGAATCCCGATGCCGTCGCTGCGATGTTTGAGGAAGCACTCGGTACCTTTGGCCGCATCGATATTTTGGTCAACAACGCGGGTGGTAATCTGCGCGCGGCCGAGTCCGATGATTCAGCCGCGGGTGCGCCATTGGAGCGCTTGCAATACATCATGGATATCAACCTCTCCAGTTGTATCCTTTGTTGTCAGGCGGTCAGCGCGCCCATGAAAGCCCAACGGTCGGGCAAGATCGTCAACATTGCTTCACAGGCCGGTTTATGGAGTGGACGCACCGGTGGTGCTATGCCCTACAAACTGGCCAAAGCTGGCGTGGCCCATTACACTCGCATCCTGGCTGCGGAATTGGCGCCCTACCAAATCAATGTCAATTGTATTGCTCCCGGCTTTATTGCCTCTTCGCGTACAGTACACTATTGGAACCAGGCCGGTGACACGTTGACCAGCCAAATCCCCATGGGACGCGTGGGCACGCCCGAAGAAGCCGCCCGTGTGGTCGAATTCTTGGCGACCAACTTGTCGGATTATGTGACCGGCCAGTGCATTCCGGTGTGTGGAGGCTATGTGGCCTGGTGAGCTACAAAGGAAGCTAAATGCTTCGCCAATCCGTTCAATACGAATGGGGTATCCTCGACGAAGCTGATTGGGAACGGCAGTCTGGTGCGCGTATCCTCGCCTGGCGAATGGATGGTGCGCGGCTGCCTGAACAAAGTTGGTTTTGGCAAAGTGTGCGCGGCGGGATCTTGGTACTTGCCGCGCTCTTGCTAACTGGGGCCAATTTCGCCCATCAGGAAGTATCGCTGGATTGGGCGCAGGCGGCGATCTTGCCAGCAGTGATGCAAGAACAAGTCGCTTGGGAAACCAAAGATGCTGCCCTGCTCGCGTCGTCGATCGATCCCATTGTCCCCGATCGGTTTGTGCTCGATTGGCGAAATGGCTGGGATATCGCAGGCGCGGCCAGTCGCTATCAAGTCGAATTGCTTGACGCCTATCCGCAGGGTAACTTGATCCAAGCGACGGTGCAGGTTGTGCCGGCAACGCCTCAGTGGTCGCTCTGGATGACAGGCCCTCAGCGCGAAACCCGTTTTTATCGCAAATTAGGCAGCGTATGGTTGCGCACCCTCCCGGATAAAGCCTTCTGGGGTGCTCAACGGGCCGTGGAAACCACCAATTTGCGCTTTGAATTTGCCGACGCAGATATGGCCGCAGTGATCGCCAGCGCCGATGAGATCGAGTTAGCCTATACGCAGGCGCATAGTTGGTTGGGACTGTCTTTGCCCCTAACTGATGAGAAATTGACCTTTGTGATCGTCCCCGAGCTGGTCCGTGGCTGGGGTGGTTATGGCCCGCGCCAACAATTGACTTCGCCTCAGCTGGCCAAAGTCTCGCTTGGCCTCTCCGATGCGGATTACCTTCGCCAACAAATCATCAACCGCATTGCTGTGCGGGCGATCAACGATCTGCTGTATGCTGACCTGCAGCCCTATGATTACGATCAGATCAACGTCCATCACTGGCGGATTATGTCGCGCGCTGTCAATGGCTGGCTGCGCACCGCACTGGCTGGTGAACGTCCACCCTGGCATCAAGAAGCCGAAACCCTCTTCCTGCAACAGAATCGGTGGCAATTACCTCTGCGCTTGACCGACATCCGCGGCGGCGACAATATCTTCACGAGTGACCAGCCCGAGACGATGATCGATTATATGCTGGCCGAAACCGTGCTCAGCTATGCAATTGATACTTATGGCTTGGAGAGTCTCCCCGAGCTGATCCTGGCTTTGCGCAACCAGAGTTCATGGATCGGTGTTGTCCGTGCCTTCCGCGACATTTCGCTGCAAGAATTTGAACAAGGCTGGAATGCTTATTTGGCCGCGCATTATCCGGCTATGCAGCCTGCCCCTTAGTGATTCCTCCCAATCCCACAAAAATCAGGATGCTCTACGAGTGCTTTGCGCTGTACCGCTCCATCGGGTAAAGTATAGGTGTCTGTTTCACCCATTACTAGCCATTGGAGGAATTATTCAACATGCAACCCATTCGGATGGGCGTTGTTGGTTGCGGCGCGATTGCGCAGGTGCACCACATGCCAAATTTGCACGATCTCCCCGACTATTTCGAGGTGACTGCGGTTTGTGATGTCTCTGCCGGGGCTTCAGCCGCTGTCGCTCAGAAATTTAATGTGCCCAATCACTTTACAGACTATCGCGATCTCCTCTCCAGCGATGTCGAAGCGGTTTTGTTGTGCCAAACTGATCCCAAAACCGAAGTGGCTGTGGCCGCACTCGAGGCTGGCAAACATCTCTTCATCGAGAAACCCATGTGTTATTCGTTGCAAGAGGCCGATGCGATCATCGCCGCGCAGCAGCGCTCAGGCACAGTGGCCCAAGTTGGCTACATGAAGGTCTACGACCCAGCTTACGAATATGCTAAGAGTGAAGTCGATGGGATGAAGAACATTCGCTTTGTGCAAGTCAATCATCTCCACCCCAACAACGACTTGCACATGCGCCAGTTCGATATTCGGCGCTTTAATGACATCCCCGCCGAGGTGATCGCAGCCACCCGAGCCGCACGTGATGCAGCCCGCCGCGATGCTATCGGTGACGTGCCCCCGGATGTCGAAGGGGCTTTCCATATGCTCGCCGGCAGCATGATCCACGATTTGTATGGTATGCGCACGATGTTGGGCATGCCCAGCCGCATTGTCAGCACCGATATCTGGTACAATGGCCGCGCCGCCACTATGAATCTGGAATATCCCGATGGCTCCCGCTGTATCGCCAGTTGGGTCGACCTGCCCGACCTGTGGGACTTCCGCGAGTCGCTCGAAGTTTATGGCGATAACAAACGCGTGATTGTTGAATATCCCACTGGTTTTGCGCGTGGCCTACTCTCGCAAGTTACCGTGCAAGGGATCGACGACCGTGGCGTCAGCTATAAACTGGAACCGGCGATCGAATGGGAGAGCGCGTTCAGCCGCGAGTTGCGCCATTTCTATGATTGCGTGCGCAATGGCGCAGAATGCCGCACCCCGGTCTCATCGGCCCGGAACGACATCAGCCTGATCATCGATATTGTGAAGCACTATCTTGCTCATTCTGGAAGAGGCGCAAGCGCCGCATAACTCCCAGTGAACCGGCGTAGCGAATCTGCATGACCCCGCGGTTCGCTACGCTTCTATTGCAGCCCGGGGTCGCTGGCGACCAAAGAAATGCGTAGCCGCGTTGTGTTGAAAATTATCCCTCATTTAATGGCTTGGCTCGCTTTGTTTGGCGGCTTTGGTGCAGTTTATAGCAGTGTTGCTACGGGACAGATTGAGCACAGCTTGCTCTATAACTCAGATGCGTTCTATCTTCCCACCCTGCTCAAAAACCTCCAGGCTTCCCTCACATTGCAAGGGTGGGATCTCCCGCCTAGTCCCTACTTTTTCCCCGATTTGTTGCTTTACTTTTTGGTTGCGCAGCTGACCGATAATCTGTATGTGACCATGGCCCTCTTTGGCGTGGCGCAGATTTTGCTCTTTCTGGGTGGGATTAGTCTGCTGCAGCGAGCGATATTTGGCGCTTCGCGCCAGCGGCATACGTTATTACTGCTAAGTACAACTGTGTTCCTTCTCTTTCTAGCAACGGGCAAGGAAACCGCTTTTACGTATGCGATCCTGAGTGCGCACCACTTTGGCTGCTTGCTGGTCCTCCCCTTCGCGCTGTTGCTGATGCTGCGGGTGTTGCAAGCTTCGACTGCGTCTATCTGGTCACTGCCCCAATTTTGGGGGCTGTTGCTGCTGGTTGGGCTCACCACCTTTTCCGATGCGCTCTTTGTTATTCAGTTCGTGGTGGCGGCGCTGGCGACCATGCTCCTGCTGCACTATGTGAGCAAACAACCGTCGCCGCACACCTGGTGGTTGAGTGTCGGGTTGGGGCTGGCCGCACTTGGTGGACCGCTGCTGCGCCAATATCTCTTTGGCAGCCAAAAATTGGCTGAGTATACATCGTTGACCGGCAATGAATGGCGCATCTCCTTGAGCGAGCTGTGGGCCTGGGCTAGCACTACTGCATTCCAGAATCCCCTGTTGACACTCTTTTGGGTGAGCTCCTTTCTGACGTTGTTGATCAGCCTATGGCTGGCCTACCAGCACCATGGATCGAGCACAGCGCCCGTGGCTACGTTGCTGTTTTTTGTCCTCTCGACTTTAGGAACGGTGGCAGCTGTGATTGTCACCGGCAATTTCCCGAATGAATTTAGCACGCGTTACTTGCTTTCGGCATTGATTTTGCCGCTGATCGTGGGTTGGCCGTCGCTCGTGATCCAACTGGAGCCGCTGCGCAGGCAATTCATTCAACCCCGCGGGGCGTTGGTACAGGGCAGTTTGGCCGGCATTCTCTTGATCGTAGCTCAGCCATTCTTGCAATGGCGGGCGTTGGCCACGTTGCCCCACTTTACGGATCCCTTTGTGGCCTGCATGGATCAAGCGACTCGCGAGCGGCAACTACACAATGGCTTGGCGCATTATTGGCAGGCGATGTATTTGAGTTTGTTGTCGCAAAATGATCTGCACGTGGTGCAGGTGTATCCCGATCTCACGCCCCACCTGTGGAACAACAACCGAGATTGGTATCGCGGCAGTTTTGACTTTGTGATCACCGATGTCGGCCCGGCGCCGGAATATGCGATCCGTACCGAGCCCGTCTTGCAGCGCTTAGGTGAACCCGCCGATCAATTTGAGTGTGGCAATAGCCTGGTGTTGGTTTACAATCGACCGACCGATCTGCACGTGCAAGAGTGTTTTGCCCATCAACCCCGGCTGGCTCGCTTTTATAACATTGGGGATGCAGTTGAGCTCTATGGTTGTAGTCTGGTCTCCGTGATTGGTGGGCGCAACGTGGGGCTGAGCAAAGCCGCCGATGAACGCTGGCGCAATCCTGCCGGACTCTTGGCCGATGCCACTTTGCCCGTCTTAGACGCGGGCACCTACGCGCTGGACATTCAGCTCTACAGCGATAGCGCCAATACCGGCGCGTGGACCGTCGGTATCTACGATCCCGAGCCGGTGGCGATTGTGTCGCCAACCCCGATTATTGGTGCGGGCAAGCAAAGCGTGCAACAGACGTTTGTTGTCCCTAAAGATGCCAAGGCCTACCTACAAATCTTGTATAATGGCCATGGAGCACTTTTTGTGGACTCAATGCGGCTGCAGCGTATTACGCCGGACGCATCGACGCCAGTTGAACAGGCTTTTTGGGGCCAAGAAATCGATGATGCGAGCAAGTTGCGCTTGCTAGAACCAATCAGCGCATCCACTGTGCCTGCTGATCGGATCGTGGATTTTGTTTGGGAGTGGACAGGGGGCCCCCTCGCCCCGTACCAAGCCTTTGAGGTCCGCCTGTGGCACACGAGTGATGCTGTCCACTATGGTGCGCATGACGCGGCGTTGAGCCGCACGTTGGTCCGCCAAGTTGGGGATGTGTATACCTTGCGCTTGGATCTTCAGGGCGCGCATAGCGTGATGCAGCGTGGCAGGGGCGACTTTTTCTGGAGCGTAGCCATCGTGAGTATCGAGCCTGCTTATCAAGATTTGCAACTCGAATCCGAAGCTGCATCCCTCATGTTGCCCTGAGTAGCGGACCAACAGCAGGAAAACTCAGTAAAGCTTTAGCAGACTTATCCTCCGATTGCATAGATTCTACAGATAAGGCTTCAAGATTGATGTAATCTGTGGAATCACTTGGAAAGACTAACTTGAAGGCGGAAAGATGAAACAAATCGCCGTATTAACAAGCGGGGGGGATGCCCCAGGAATGAATGCTGCTATCCGGGCGGTCACCCGCTGTGCCTTGGATACGGGTTGGGGCGTCTATGGCGTGCAATTCGGGTACCAAGGCTTAATCGATGGGCATTTCAAACGCTTGGATGCACGCGCGGTCGGCGGCATCATCCAGCAGGGTGGTACGGTCTTGGGCAGCGCGCGCTGTCCTGAATTTATCACCGAAGCCGGCCGGCGCAAAGCTTTAGCGCAGTTGGCCGCGCATGGCGTCGAGGCCCTGGTGGTGATCGGTGGCAATGGCTCGCAGACTGGTGCCCATGCTCTCTCTGAGATGGGCTTTCCCGTAGTTGGGGTCGCCTCGACGATTGATAATGATCTCTATGGCTCGGACATTACAATCGGGGTGGATACAGCCCTGAATGTGGCGATCGAAGCCATTGACCGGCTCAAGGTGACTGCGTCGTCCCATGGGCGGGCCTTCTTGATCGAAGTCATGGGCCGCGATTGTGGCTATCTGGCCGTGATGGCGGGCTTGGCCGGTGGCGCCGAGATGGTGTTGATCCCCGAAGTGCCAGTGGCCCCCGAAGCAGTCGCTGAGGAGATCCACGCCAGCTATCAGCGCGGCAAGGCTCACGCGATTGTGGTGGTGGCCGAAGGCGCCGAATATAATGCCGAGATGTTGAGCCGCTATTTTGCCGAGCATCATCAACGCCTTGGCTACGAATTACGCACGACCATTCTGGGGCATGTACAGCGGGGTGGCGCGCCGGGCGCGGCCGATCGTCTCTTGGCTAGCCGTTTGGGAGCGGCTGCCGTCGATGTCTTAGCGAGTGGCGAAAGTGGCGTGTTGGTCGGCCAAATTGCTGGCACAATCAGCACCACGCCCCTAGCCGAAGTGGTCACCAATCGCAAAGCTTTGGATCTCAACCTGTTTGAGCTAGCTCGGGCTTTGGCCCAGTAATTGATCAATTCTCCCCTAGAACTTGTGATTGGCAGTTGCACTGCCGCAAAACCAACGAAAAATTTCTTTAGCCATCATCTCAAAATCGATTGTGGTTCCTTTTTCATATTGGCAGCACAGCCAGCAGGGCCCAACGATTTTGAGATAAGACCGCAAAGGAGCAGCCATGTCCCTCCGTTTTGCTTGTGCTGATTTTACCTTTCCCTTGTTGCCCCACGATCACGTCTTGCAATTGATCGCCATGCTCGACCTGCAGGGAGTCGATATTGGCCTGTTTGAAGAACGCTCGCACCTGTGGCCCTCGCGTGAGTTTGCCAACATCTCGCAATCGGCGCGGCGGCTCAAGGCCCGGCTGGATGATCTAGGCTTGGCCCTGGCCGATCTCTTTTTGCAACTGGGCAACGATTTCGCCCCTTATGCCATCAACCAACCGGAGGCTGCTCGACGTGCCCATGCCCGGGAGCGTTTTGTGCAGGCGCTAGATTACACCGCCGAGGCGGGTGGCGAACACATCTTGATTCTGCCCGGCATCCACTTTGAGCAAGAAGACCGCACGACGTCGCTCCAGCGCGCCGCGGATGAATTACAATGGCGGCTTGAACAAGCCCGCCGTTATGACATTGTGCTGGCCGTGGAAGCACACGTCGGTTCGATCGTGCCTGATCCCGCCAGTGCCCTCGAATTGTTGCACCTCGTGCCTGGACTGACCTTGGCGCTCGATTATACTCACTTTACGCGCAGCGGCATCCCCGACACCGAGATCGAAGTCTTGATCCCCTATGCCAGCCATTTTCATATTCGCGGAGCGCGGCCGGGCCGTCTGCAGACGCGCTTTGCCGAAAACACCATCGATTACCGACGGGTTGTCGAGCTGGCCAAAGCCAACGGCTATACGGGCTGGCTGGGGCTCGAATATGTCTGGCAAGATTGGGAACATTGCAACGAATGCGATAATCTATCTGAGACCATCCTATTTCGCGACTTTTTGCGGACCTATGCCTAATGCATCATGATCTGGCCTTGCTGATCAGTATTGCCGCCGCGTTGTTGACCGCCTTTGTGGGCGGTTATTTGGCGCGCAAGATCGGCTTGCCTTCGCTGGTGGGATATCTGCTGGCGGGCATGGCGATTGGTCCCTTCACTCCCGGCTTTGTCGGCGAGGTCGAGGAGATCAGCCAACTGGCCGAGCTCGGGGTCATCTTCATGATGTTTGGGGTTGGGTTGCACTTTTCGCTGAGTGATCTCTGGGCAGTACGGCGTGTTGCTGTACCCGGCGCCGTGTTGCAGATCCTCATGGCCACTGGGTTGGGCTTTGCCTTGACCCAGTGGTGGGGCTGGTCGATTAGCGCGGGCTTGGTCATGGGTCTGGCTATCTCGATTGCCAGCACGGTGGTGCTGTTACGTAGCTTGGTGGATAATGGCCTGCTCAACACCGAGCCTGGGCAAGTAGCCGTGGGCTGGTTGGTGCTAGAGGATCTGGCCACAGTCGCAATTTTGGTTTTGCTTCCCATGTTGTGGGGCAGAGAGGACGATCCTGGGCAAGCCGTCGGGCTGGCCTTGGTGAATACCGTCTTGTTCGTTACCATCATGTTGGTGGCAGGCGCCAAATTGATGCCCTGGCTCCTGACGCAGATTGCCCATACCCGCTCGCGTGAGCTGTTTATCTTGGCTGTGGTTGCGCTGGCCCTGGGTACCGCTTTAGGCGCAGCCGAATGGTTTGGTCTCTCGTTGGCGCTGGGGGCTTTTCTGGCCGGCGTCGTGATTGGTGAATCCAATGTCAGTCATCAAGTGGGGGCCGAAGTCTTGCCCTTCCGCGATATCTTTGCGGTGATCTTCTTTGTCTCGGTGGGTATGTTGGTTAATCCGATGATGCTGATCGCGAATGCGGGCCAAGTCATTGCGTTGACCTTGTTGATCGTGGTGGGCAAATCGGTCGGGACATTGTTGTTGGGGCTCCTCTTGCCTGCTTCGGGCCGGACGATGGTGGTGGTGGCGGTCGGCCTCAGCCAGATTGGGGAATTTTCCTTCATTGTCGGTCAAGCAGGGATGAGCTTGGGCGTGTTGACACAAAATCAATATGGCTTGATTCTCGCCAGCTCGCTGATCTCAATTGTGCTGAACCCCTTCCTCTTCCGGGCGATTCCCAGCATGGAGCAGATCATCAAACGGATGCCCCTACTGCGCCAGCTCTATGAACGCGATTTGCCGCTGCCGGCCTGGAACGAGCATGGGAAGAGTGGGCATGTGGTGGTGGTGGGCTTTGGTCGCGTGGGGGAACATATTGTTCACGTGTTGCAACATTTGGAAGTGCCCTGTTTGATCGTCGAGCAAGACCCGGCGCGGGTCACTATGCTGCAAAAGAATGGCTGCGATGCGCTCTTTGGCGATGCCTCTAATTCGGAAATTCTGACGCATGCCAATTTGGCCCGTGCCCATGCGCTGGTCATTACTGTTCCCGATGATACTGCGGCCGAGCTGGTTGTCACCGCGGCACGTGATCTGGCCCCGCATTTGCCCATCATTGCCCGTGCCACCACGACGAGTGGCGTCCGCCGTTTGGCCGACCACGGCGCACGGATCGTGATCCATCCCGAGTTGGAAGGAGGGTTGGAGCTTGTCCGCCATACCTTGCTGGCCGTCGATTTTCCGATGGGCCAAGTGCAGCAATATATCGATGCAGTCCGCAATGACGCCTATAATATCGACAATGTGACGCGTGAAGAAGCGCTGATGCTGGAGCAATTAGTTGCGGCTGTGCGTGGCATGGACATTACGTGGCAGCCGCTCGGCACCGATAGCCCGCTGATCGGCCATACGTTGGTCGAATCCAATTTACGTGCTCGCACCGGTGCTTCGGTCATCGCCCTGCTGCGTGATCGGCAAGTGATCGCCAATCCCAAATCTAACATCTGTTTTGCCGCCGGGGATGTCGTCGGTCTGCTGGGAGATGCGGAACAAGTGGCCGCGGCTGCTGACATCATCCATCCACCGCCTACTAGTTAGACGATGCAAGTGGCGGCGCGCTCGATTGCACAAATCCTCGAGCAAATTAATTATTCCCAAGATTTCCGGTTTTGTTCAACAAAGCCCAAGAACCAAGGATAAACCTATGCCCAAAGTGATCTTTTTTACTGTTCTGGCGCCAGAAACGGCTGCCCTGTTGACCCAGCATGCGCCGGCCGATTACCAAGT
>CAZMRA010000005.1:0-1712 GCA_964568485.1 uncultured Caldilineaceae bacterium
ACCAACGATGATCACACTCAGGGTGTTGATGGAGATCAAGAGATTGAAGCTGTGGGGGAAGATACCGCCGAGTTTGGTGGCGAAGATACCGCCTGCCAAGCCACCAGCCGCCGCGCTGAGGGTAAAGGCCAACACCTTAGCCTTGGTGGTGTCGATACCCATGGCAGCGGCGACATCTTCATCTTCGCGCAAGGCCATCCACTGCCGGCCCGTCCGCGAATTGTTGAGGCGCACCATCACGAAGATGGTCAGGAGACAGGCGCCCAAGAGCAAGTAATAAATTTGTTGGGGACCGTTGAACTCAAGGCCAAAGAGTTTGGCGCTGGGCACGAACAGAATCCCTTGTGTCCCGCCGATGTAGGGCCGTAACCAGTCGGAGAGCGCCAGGATACGAATAATTTCGCCGAAGCCCAGCGTCGTAATCGCCAGATAGTCTCCGCGCATCCGCAAAACGGGCAGGGCTAACACAAAACCAGTTGCCATGGCAATCAACACGCTCAGTGGCAGGACGAGCCAGAAATTGTAGGGGCCTACGCCCAGTGGGCCAGTAGAGGTGAGTGCGGCCATCACATAAGCGCCGATGGCAAAGTTGGTCACATAGCCCAAATCCAATAACCCTGCCAAGCCCACTGCGATGTTCAGCCCGAGGCCCATTAACACATAAAGGCCCACGTTGACCAATACCTCGCTCAAGAAGACACCGACGAGCCAGGGTAAGGCGAGAAGAAAGATGCCTAAGAGTCCTAACCCCGTGCGCTTGACCGCGTTCTGGCCACTGACACCGAGGCTGTTGTAGCGTTGGCGCAGTGGTTCTCGTTGCCACTGCCAAAGGAACGCCAAGATAGTCGCGATGAGAAAGATCCCCAGCGCCGTGTTCGGTCGCAAAACATTGCTACTGAAGAATGTTCGAACGAGGGCATTGCTCCCGACCTGCCGCAGAATTTGGACGGCCAGCTCACTCAAGAGTCCGAAGCCCAAGGTCCATAGCAACCCGACCAGCAAGGGATCGCGCACACTTTTGGGCAGTAAGGGAATGAGTGAACCAACCAGCCCGCTTACAGTCAGGCTGCCGATCCACCAAAGTAGCCCTGGCATGAGTCCGGCATCAAAAGTCAAACGCTCGATCAGTGCCGGGGAAACACTCACAAACATGGCCCGGATATTGAGAACCGTATTGAGTAGGAGCAGGGCGACGATGGGTAAACTGGAGAAAAAGCCAGCCAAGAGACCCTGGGATAGGCGCTGCCCGAGTGGATAATCTGCTGGGGCATGGCGCAGGGCAAACAGGGCTGCGACAATGGGTGTTACGAAGATCAACAACTGATCAAGGGTCAAGATTCCGCTGATGATGGAACGGGCCTGAAAGAGTTCGAGCATGCCCACCAGAGCGATGTAGAGAAGGATAATCCCTGCCAAACCCCCAGCCCGTCCAGCAGAGCGCCACGGATGCCAACTTGTTGGTGCCATTGCGTACCTCATGCTTTCTTTTCGGCTAGGCGTTCGCCCAAAATACCTTGTGGCCGGAAGATCAACACCAAGACCAACATGGTGAAGGCAAAGACATCTTTGAGTTGGTTGGCCCCCGGAATGCCTAAACCATCCAAAATGAGGTTGGGGCCGATCGATTCAAAGATACCTAAAAATAGCCCTCCTAACATGGCGCCAGGCACGCTGCCAATGCCCCCAAGTACAGCAGCAGTGAAGGCTTTGAT
>CAZMRA010000005.1:1722-39962 GCA_964568485.1 uncultured Caldilineaceae bacterium
AGAAGTTTACTCCCTGCGGGCGATAGAGCCCGTTGATCACGCCAGCTGCACCGGCTAACGCGCCACCGAGCGCAAAGGTGATCACAATAATGTAGTTGATGTTGATGCCCATCAGCGCCGAGACTTCTTTGTTTTCAGAAACTGCGCGCATGGCTTTCCCAATTTTCGTGCGTTCAACCAGCCAGTAGAGGGCGAGCATCAGCAGGAGAGCCGCAACAAAAACCACAACTTGTACAATCGGAATGGCCGCACCCGCAACGGTAAAGGTCCCGCTTAAGGCTGTCACTTCGGGATAGGTACGAAAGTTGGTGCCGTAAAAACCGCGAAAGGTATATTGTAAAAAGAAGGAGGCGCCAATCGCAGTGATCAAAGGGACGAGGCGCGGGGCATTGCGCAATGGTCGATAGGCTACTCGCTCAAGCAGAATGGCGACCAGCATGGAGACCAGCGCGGCAAAAAGCATCAAGATCGGCACGGCCAGCCAGGGAACAGCATTGAGAAATCCAGAGCGAGCAAATGCTTCGGCCAAAAAGGACGCGGTAAAGGCTCCGGCCATGTAAACATCGCCGTGAGCGAAGTTAATCATCAACAAGATACCGTAAACTAATGTATAGCCAAGGGCAATTAGTGCATAAATACTTCCTTGGGCTAGCCCAGAGAAGCCCAGACTGACCCATTGGTTCAGTGTATATTTCCCTGAGAGTAAGGTATTGGTTGCTCCGATAATAATGAGGGCAAAAATGACAATACGTAACGCGTAAAGGATCAAATCTACCCAAGAGATTCGGGCAAAAAAATCTCGCTGCATAGCTTTCTCGCTGAATCAATCGCTGTTGTATGGAATAAGCCAGGGAGACCAATTCCTCCCTGGCTTATTCATTTACATGGAGATGGGCGATACGTACAAGTAGGAAATGAGTTGCGGCACAACGATTGTGGTAAGTCTGCCTTTGGATGAATCCGCACTAGCAAGCGCTGTGTAAGCGGAGTAGGCATTGGGTGCATCGTTGCGGCAATCAGCGTGCGAACAGGGGCTTATGGCCAGACAGCGGCTGGAGGCCAATTGCCATCATTCACTTCGGCCTCGGTCAGCTGGAAGATGCCCAATGCTTCGCCCGTGGCGCAGTCTCCAGTCGGATTGCAAGCCAGCGTGCCAGTCAGACCACTAAAGCCTGAAGTGCTGCTCAGCGCATCGCGCAGCGCTTGGCGGCCGACCAACAGTGTCCCATCTTCACCTTCTTGCGCAACTGCCTCAATGGCGTTCAGCAAGAGATTGGTTGCATCATAGGCGTGAGCATGGAAACCACTCGGCGGCGGGCCGGAGAATTTCGCTTCCCACTTGGCCAAGAATTCGGCATAAGCTTCGCCACCAGCCACATAGGGGCCAGAGAGGTACATGCCCAAGGAAGCTGCCCCGGTGTTTTCAGGGAAAGTGTCAGCAAAGAGACCATCCGCGCCAAAGAGGATCAAGTCTTCCAGACCGGCAATTTCTGCCGATTGAGCAGCGATAAAGTTGCCTTCCGGCTCAAAGATGGGGAAGTAGAGGACATCTGGCGGGTTAGCGGCCAATTCAGTCAAGATCGGACGCATATCTGTATCGCCGATATTGACAGCTCCCTGGAAGGTAACCTCACCACCGAGTTCGGTGAAGACTTCGGCGGCTACACGTTGCAAGCCATCTGCATAGGGGCTGCCATCGTGGATAGTCGCCAGGGTGCGGGCACCCAGTTCGTTGTACATGAATTCAGCCGCCACGCGCCCCTGGAAGAGGTCGTTGTGGGCGGTGCGATAATAGCCTGGTTGCCATACACCACCAGCCGCAGTGTCATCACTGGTCAGGACGGGTGCCGTGTTGGACGGGGAAATCATCACGAGTCCGGCTTGGCTGATGATCGGCAGACCTGCAACGGCTTCACTGGAGCAGTTTGTACCAACGATGCCCAAAATGGTGGGGTCGGCGGCAACGCGTTGCGCTGCAGTCTGACCACCTTCGGCGCTACAGAGCGTGTCTTCACCGGTCAATTCGATGGGGCGGCCGAGCAGCTCACCACCGCGATTATCAATGGCAATTTCGATGGCACCGCGTGAGTCATTGCCCAAGTTGGCCGTAGCCCCAGAGACTGTCAACATATAAGCAATGTGGATCGGCTCATCGGGAGCGATTTCAACACACCCGATCTCGTCGGTGCATTCAAAAGCCCCTGCTTCAGCAGCTGATTCCTCCGCCGGTTCATCTGTGTCTTCGGCTGCTTCCTCCGCGGTGGCTTCACCAGCCGCCGGTGGCTCGGCCGCGGGTGCTTGCGCAGCAGGGGCCGCACAGGCAGCCAATAGCAAGGCTAAAACTGCCATAAAGCTTAACCATAACGACAGTCGTTTTTGCATACTGCTCTCCTTATTGTCAGTCGGTTCGGTTAGGTATGGAAATACTTCAGAGAAGTACGGAATAGAGGGTCCGTTCGTTTTGCCACTAGGCAGACAATGGGATGAAAAAAGATATGCCAATTGGCTTTGTGCGGCGGATTATAGGTCAGCCCTCTAGATTTGTCAATATTCATTTTTGTACAGCCATGATCCTCTGATTTTGGGCAAATTGAGGCCGGAACTCTAACATTTTTCTATTGTTCCCACTTTTCGCAGACTTTTTCTCTGTGATATAATGGGGCTCGCGCCGACCGATTCGCGGCGCATTTTGTTGTTTAATGTTCTGAGTTTAGATACGCTTGAATGTCCATAAACCACTGATTATCGGGTTAACCGGCAATATCGCTACTGGCAAAAGCACCATCTTGCGTTATTTTGCCCAACGCGGTGCCCAGGTAATCGATGCCGACCAATTAACGCATCGGGCGTTGGCCCCAGGCGGGCCCGCTTATGCAGCGGTTTTAGCTGCTTTTGGGGCAAACCTAGCTCGTCCCGATGGTACAATCGACCGAGCTGCTCTCGGGCGTATTGTCTTTGCGGACCCAGCCGCATTGGCCCGATTGGAAGGGCTGATTCACCCAGCGGTCTTTCAACTTGCCAAAGCCGAATTGGCGACGTCAACTGCTTCACTGGTTATTATTGAAGCGATTAAGCTGCTGGAAGCCCGAAACTTGCGCACCTTATGCGAGGAGATTTGGGTGGTGACGGCCAGCCCAGCCACTCAGCTTGCTCGGCTGCGCCAAGATCGAGGCATGAGTGAGGCCGAAGCCCAAGCACGGATGGCTGCTCAATCCCCTCAGGCAGAAAAGGTAAAACAGGCGGACCGGGTGATTGATAATGATGGCTCAGCCGCTGAACTCGAAGAGCAATTGGCGAAAATCTGGGCCGAACTTGAGCCGCGCTTGAAAGCTATAGGCTGAATTGTATGGAAGCGTTGAAACGATTCTGGAATGAACACCCGATTTTGTCCAACTGGCTCATCTTGGCCGTGGGTATGGTGATCATTCTCTATTTTAGCGCCCGCCACGTGGGCTTTTTGCCGAACCAATGGATGGCGCTCGTGGCGGCAACTGTGGGACTGGCCGGGCTCTGTGCCTGGATCATTAACTGGGAATAGGGAGTGACTAGAAGTAAGTAGGGCTGTCAGCGAGCCATTGCGGTTGTGGTGGACGTCGACGCCATTGGTTAGCGGATCAGGGCTTAGGCCTATCCTGACAATGGTTGCGCTGTTTGCATTGAGATCTACTCGCTAAGCTGGGTGCAGAATTTCGGGATGGCAACGTAGAGATTAAGAGCGTATGGAAAAACGAGATTATTACGAGATCTTAGGCGTTGAGCGCAATGCTGATAAAGATACGCTCAAAAAAGCCTTTCGCAAATTGGCGCAAAAATATCATCCTGATGTCAACAAGACACCTGAGGCTGAGGCACTCTTCAAAGAAATTAACGAAGCCTATCAGGTTTTGAGTGACGATCAGCGCCGCGCCGCGTATGACCGTTTTGGCCATGCGGGCGTGCAAGGTGTCGGAGGTGGTGCCGCCGATATGGGCGGTTTTGGCGACCTCAACAGCATCTTCGAGGAGCTTTTTGGCGGTTTGGGAGGCTTTGGGCCGAGCCGCGGGCGTAATCAACCCCGGCGCGGGGCTGATCTGCGGGCTGATGTCACCTTGACATTTGAAGAGGCAGCGTTTGGCGCCGACCGTGAGCTAGAGATACCGCGCGCCGAGACGTGCGATCGCTGTCAGGGGCGCGGGGCCGAGCCACCGACGAGCCCGGTCACCTGTTCGCGTTGTAATGGTGCGGGCGAGATTCAACAGCGGCAATCAAGTCCGCTTTTCGGCACTGTTATTACGGCCTCACCCTGCCCGAATTGTCATGGCACTGGCGAGGTGATTCCTTCGCCTTGCAAACAGTGCAACGGCCAAAAACGTGTACGTACCATCCGCAAATTGAATGTCAAAATCCCTGCTGGGGTTGACAGTGGTACACGCATCCGCTTGGCCAATGAGGGTGAAGCTGGCCATCTTGGGGGGCCTCCCGGCAATCTGTATGTGATCGTCAATGTGGAGCCGCACCCCTATTTTGTGCGCGACCAATTTGATATCCATTATGAATTGCCGATCAATATCGTCCAAGCTTCGCTGGGCGCATCGATCAAGATCCCCACGTTGGATGGCAAGGAAGAGTGGTTGGAGATTCCGGCTGGTACCCAAACTGGCCGCTCATTTACCAAACGTGGCTTGGGCATTCCCAGGCTGCAACGCAGTGGGCGTGGTGATTTGGTGATCACTACGCGGGTTGTTACACCCACAAACCTAACGGCCGAGCAAAAAGAGTTGCTGCGGGCATTAGGGAAAACGCTGGGCGATAACACCATTGAAGAACAAAAGGGATTTTTTGACCGTATTTTTGGCGATTAGTCTGAACGGTGCTGGGAATTGGGCGCTTCTGCAGGAACAACTTACTGAGTAGCGACAGCACACAGGGTAATGGGCCTAGATTTTAGGAATTTTATTATGGCAACAACGTCCGATTTGCAACGCAATATGCTGATTATGTACAATGGTGCGATTCACCGAGTGATTGAATATCAGCACAGCAACCCTGGTAACTGGCGCGCGTTTGTCCGCCTGCGGCTAAAGAATTTCCAGACTGGCAAGGTGATCGAAGATCGTGTCCGCGCTGGGGCCGAGATTGAGATTATCACGACCCAAACCCGTTCGGCTCAATTCCTGTACCGAGACGATGAGATGTTCCATTTTATGGACAACGAAAGCTTCGACCAGATTTCGTTGCCTGCGGACAGTGTTGGCGACCGCATGACCTTTGTCAAAGAGAATGACAGTGTTGATCTGCTGTTGCTCGAAGATGGTACAGTATTGGATGTGGAGCCCCCCACCTTCTCAATTTTGACCGTAACCCAGGCCGATGTGGCGGTCCGCGGGGATACAGCCAACAATGTTCAGAAAAATGTTACCTTGGAAACAGGGGCAGTGGTGAAGGTGCCCGCGTTTGTGAATGAAGGTGACAAAATCCGGGTAGATACACGTTCCGGTGAATATGTTGACCGTGCCTAATTGGTTGTCCGCAAAAGCAGTGGTAGGTCCTTGTGGACTGTTCCACTGCTTTTTTGTTGTATAGAACCACGCAGTTCTACAGGGGCGTTCTATACGGGTATACACATGAGCAAGTAATGGCAACAAGTGGCTATTGGTATGCGTCTACTTTTATCGCCGGCTTTGGCGAGATCGTCCAGTCTGCATTGGTACGGACGTTAGCCTCTGTCCGAATTGAGACCCTGCTTGATGGCCTAGTGCTCTACCGGTCAACCTCAGCTGCCAAAGCGGTTCAACAGCTCCGCTTTTTCAATAATAGCTATCTGGTCTTACATTCTGAGCGGTGTTCCCCTACACAGGCGACTGAATCGATCGTGCAGCGTCTCTTTGATCGAGCCAAACTCGCCAATGTGCTCCCACTGCTGGCCGCCCACCGGATCCGCACCTTTCGCATTATTGTCGCCAAAGAGAACACAACGGTCTCTATTGCCCCGCCGCTTCTAGCTCGCTTGGAAAAAACCATTGCTCGCCAACTGAAACTCACAGTGAGCCGGGCATTGCCCGACGCAGAATTGTGGTTTCTGCAGCGTAGCGAAGGGGTCTGCCTATTCGGGTTGCGCCTTACTGCCCTGGGCAATCAGCGTACGCGTAAATATGAGCGGGGCGAATTGCGGCAAGAGTTGGCGCATCTGCTCTGTCTGCTCTCGGATCCCAAAGGCACTGATATCGTGCTGGAGCCTTTTTGTGGATCCGGGGCGATTGTGTTGGAGCGAGCAGAACAGTTTCCGGTACAGCAAATCCTCGCCGGTGATCACGATGCTCAGCTGGCGGCTGCACTGCGGCGGCGTACTTCACGCAATGCGAAAATTATGGTGGCGCAGTGGGATGCACTGCATCTCTCCAGTGTGGATACGGGTGCAGTCAGCAAGATTATTACCGATCCACCGTGGGGCTTTTTTCAAGAGCAAACGCTCGATTTCGAGCAATTTTATCGAGAAATGTTGGTCGAATTCGCTCGGGTATTGCAACCCGCGGGTATTGCGGTTATTTTGATTGGGCGTAAATTCGACTTTGAGCAGGCTGTCCAGGCCATGGCTGGACAATTTGACTTGGTGCAAAAGTATGACGTTCTGGTCTCAGGCAAAAAGGCCGGCGTTTATAAATTGGTGCGGCGTAACGTTGCCGAGGTGGAACCCGCATGAGTGATGAACATTTGATTGAAATCGCGGTCGAGGTTGATGATGAGGCCGCCGAAGTCGTCAGCGAATTATTTAACCGCTATAATGGCGGCGGCTACGAAGATGATAGCGAAGCCGGAGAAGCCAGCGGTGGTGGTGCAGTGGTGGAAGCAACTGGGCTCACCGAGGATTACCAACCGATTCCAGGCAAATACCGGTTGATCGTTAAAACCTATATCAAGCCAGGTAAACGGGGCGAAACGATCCGCCGGCAGATCGAAGAAGGCTTGTGGCGGCTCAGTTTGATCTACCCGATCCCCGAGGCACAGATCCGCAAAATCAAAGATGTAGATTGGGCGCACGACTGGAAGAAATTCTACAAGCCGTTGCGGATTGGGCAGCGCGTGGTCCTCAAGCCGACTTGGGAAGAATTTGCTAGCCAACCCGGCGATGTGATCATCGAGCTAGACCCGGGTATGGCTTTTGGCACAGGCCTCCATCCCAGCACGCGCCTTTGTGTGGCCGCGCTGGAAGAAGTAGTGCAGCCGGGCGACGCGGTTTTGGATCTTGGTACTGGCAGCGGAGTACTGGCCTTGGTGGCTGCCAAGCTGGGCGCAGGACAGATCCTGGCAACCGATATCGATACGCTGGCAGTGCGGGTGGCGCACGAAAATGCCCAATTAAACGGGGTGGTGGTTGACGACAATTTTCAGATCCAACATGGGAGTGTCCCCGCCAGCCAAGCCGGGCGTTTTCAGGTGATTGTTGCCAATATTTTGGCCGAAGTCTTGGTCTCTTTATTCGAAAGTGCTTATGGCGACCCGCCGCTGGCCGAGCCTTTGGCGGACGCTGGCTATTTAATTCTCTCCGGTATTCTCAACGAACGGGCCCAGATGGTGATCGATGCGGCTGCTCGCCAAGGCTTGCACTTGGTGGACCGCAAAACCGAGGGTGACTGGGTCGCTTTGGTCGTGCGCAAAAGCTAATGCATCGCTTTTTCTTGTCTGATCAGACGCTGGCGGTGGGTGCGCTGGTTGATCTGAAGCCGTTGGCTCAGCAACTCGTGACCGTGTTACGGTTACGCCCTGGTACGCAGGTTGGCCTGTTGGATGGCAATGGTTCATGCTTCGTGACGGAGCTGGTCAGCGTAACCCGCCAAGATGTGCAAGGGCACATTGTGGCACAGGAGCATATGACTACAGAGCCGGCTACCCCCTTGACCTTGTATCAATGTGCGCTCAAGACTGACAAGTTTGAGTGGGTTTTGCAAAAGGGGACCGAGCTCGGAGTTAGCCGTTTTGTGCCGGTTATTAGCGAGCGAACCATTGTCCGCCCGGCGGCGGCATTGCTCAAACGGTACGGCCGCTGGCAGGCGATCTTGAAAGAGGCGGCAGAACAATCTGGCCGAGGGCGGATTCCGCAATTGGCGGAGCCGCAATCGTGGACAGCGGCGGTGCAGGCAGCTACGGGACGGCGTTACGTACCCTGGGAAGGGGCACAGAACACCAGTCCTGGTTTGGGGACACTGCTGCAGCCAGGGAGCAACGAACCCATTAGCCTGGCCATCGGTCCGGAGGGTGGCTTATCCACAGCTGAAGTAGCGGTGGCCAGTGAAGCTGGTTGGCAGGCAGTCTCGTTGGGACCACGCATATTGCGGGCAGAGACGGCGGCGTTGGCGGCGATCACCATTATCTTTGAGCGCCTGGGGGATTTGAGCGGGGCGCAAGCAAGCTAGCAGATTTCAGACACCACGCTAGCCTTTTTCTAACCAAGATTCGCTTGACGAACTGGCAACTTTGCTCTATAATGCACTATACTTTTTATAGTGAGTTGCCGGGTGGTGAGCATTCACTACATTCGCAGCAATGAACGAACAAGCTTAAGCTACTTGCGTAATGCTCGATGCGGTCGCTGCTTAGCGCAGCCTGATCCGTGAGATGTTTCATCTGCCCGGAGAGGATCAGTCGCAGATTACGTAAGTTTTCATAGGAGAGCTAAGATGTCGACGCAGCAGTATACAAACGGGACCGGTGCTCAGGTTGAAAATGTGATTATTATTGGCAGTGGTCCGGCTGGGTTTACGGCTGGTCTCTATACCGCGCGCGCCAACTTAAACCCTCTGTTGATCACGGGTAATGAATATGGCGGTCAAGTCAGCCTGACCTATGAGATTGAAAATTATCCAGGCTTTCCGGAAAGTCTGAGCGGGCCAGACTTGGTGGAGAAAATGAAGGCGCAAGCCGAAAAGTTTGGCACCCGGGTCGAATTCGATTACGTCACACGGATCGACGCCGATCAATATCCATTTGTGGTTCACACCGAGAGTGGGGCCGAATACGCCACTAAGTCGATCATCTTAGCTACAGGTGCCCGCCCCCGTTATCTGGAAATTCCTGGCGAAAAGGAATTTACCGGTAAGGGTGTGAGCTACTGCGCCACCTGTGATGGTTTCTTCTTCCGTGGCAAAGATGTTTTGGTCATTGGTGGGGGCGATAGCGCCGCCGAGGAGGCGATCTTCCTGACCAAGTTTGCCAGTCGCGTCCGCTTAGTCCATCGTCGTGATGAGTTGCGGGCCAGCAAGATTTTGCAACAGCGTGTCTTTGACAACGAAAAGATCGAGGTGGTCTGGAACACGGTGCTCACTGAGATTGAGGGAGAAGCGGGGCAGGTCAAGGCTGTTAAGACCTTGAATACCGTTACTGGCGAAGCTGGTGTCTTAACGACTGATGGCGTTTTCATCTTTGTGGGGCATTTGCCAAACAATCAATTGTTGCAGGGCAAGTTCCACCTGGATGAGGATGGTCATCTGATTACTGACAAGTTTATGCACACCAACGTTCCCGGCATCTTCGCTGCTGGCGAGATTATGGATAAGGTGTACAAGCAGGTGGCGACCAGTGTCGGGCAGGGCTGCGCGGCTGCCATGCAAGCCACGAAGTTCTTGGAAGAATATGAACACTCGGCCCCGGATCTGAGTGTGGATCCGCGTCAGTTTGGTACCGTGGCGACCATGCAAGCTGAAACCCTAGGGACTTGGTAATTGAGCTCGGTGGCAAAATATAACTGATGCATTAGCATCAACTATCCTGAATGATATAAAAAGCGGATTGGCTCAAGCCAATCCGCTTTTTTGTGTGTAGCTGTCAGGTTTGACTTGCGTTCAATCGTGATTAGCTGGATGGGCGCAGCAGTGCGCGTACGGCCATCTCTTCGGGGGAAAGTTGCTCGGATGCGTCCGAATCATCTTCATCCGCTAGCGGATGTTCTAGTGCGGTTGAAAGAGCACCATCTAGATAAGCAGACAAGATGGCCGGATGGATATAATATTTGCGGCAAACCGCGATGGTGTTGCCCAGCCCACGGGCAGCAATCTTGATTGCTTCGCGCACATTGGCTTCGGCCGTGCGCTTATTCTCGGCCGGGCCAAGTTCGGCCAATGCCCTAGCCGCCAAGATAGTACCGCCCCAAGTACGGAAATCTTTGGTCGAAAAATCCTCACCCATTACGGCACGAATGTATTCATTGACATCATTCGACCGCAAGACGTGCCACTCCCTATCTTCACCCTGGAACTGAAATAACTCTTGTCCCGGCACTTCTTGACATTGGCGGATCAGCCGCGCCAGTTGTCGATCTTTGAGTGCTACCTGCTGATCCTGGCCACTTTTGCCGCGAAATGCCAGTTCAATCGTTGATCCTGAGATCGCCACATGATCATCTTGTAGCGTGGTGAGTCCATAGCTCTCATTTTGCCGGGCATATTCGGGATTGCCCACCCGGAGTGCTGTGCGATCAAGCAAGCGGACTACCAAAGCAGTTACTCGGGTTCGGGTTAGGCCGCGCCCGCGCAGATCTTGGTCAACCTGTTTGCGCAGGGTGGGCAGACGGGCCACAAACTCCAAGAGCCGTTCAAATTTTGTCTGTTCGCGCCAGGCTTGCCAGTCTGCATGATAACGAAATTGCTTCCGTCCCCGCTCATCGCGCCCCGTGGCTTGGATGTGGCCCCGTGGATCTGCACAGATCCAAACCTCACTCCACGCCGGTGGGATGACTAACGCAGCAATGCGGGCGCGCACGGCTGGATCTTTGATCACAGCCCCAGTTTCATCTAGATAAACAAAACCTCGCCCATGTTTGCGGCGCCGAATGCCTGGTAGCTGATCCGTGACATAACATAGGGTTGTCAGAGTTGATGAACTAGACCCCTGCTCGGCAGACTCAGTTTTTGGTTGATGCTTACGTTGTTTGTTTGGTTTCACCGCTCTACTGTAAGGCACCTGATGAAGTGCTTCAATGGGGAACAACACCCATGTAATAGGGGGAAAGCCCTCATCTGGTAGAAAAGCGGACTATTTCATACTTCGATCACCGGCCCCTTGCAGGCTTGGATTTGTACCTTGCTCCTATACCCCGTTCTAGAGACGACTTATAACAATTGCATTAAGCTGTGGCTAGCTTTTCAGTTGCTTTGAACCGCAATACTGCGGGTGCTTTGAGAACCAACGCTCTTCTAAACAGACGGTTTTCAAGCTGCAAGATGTACACATCAGGATACAAAGGAGTAGATGATGACGAACAACAAAATGGACCGTCAAACAAGCGATGCAAACGAGCGTTCCTGGGAGGAAATCGGTAGCCAAGCGACCGGTGTTACCCCAGATGAGTCTTTCAGTGAATCACAAACGTTTGACAACCAATCGTTTGATGATGAGACCCTGGAAGGCGGGGTAGCCTTCGAAGAAATCCCCACAAGTGGGATGTATGAGGGTCAGTACGATGATTTCCAGCAGAGCGAACAGCGTGATTCGACCGAAGCTGTGAGTGATCGAGCCAAGCAGATTGCCCAAGACTCGCTTCACGAGGCGAAGGAGCAGTTGCGCTCGGCCCTTGCCGACCAAAAGTATGTAGCGGCTGGCCAATTGCACGAAGTGGCAGATGCCTTGCGTCAAACTAGCCAAGGACTACATAGCCACGACAAAGGTGGCATTGCTCAATATGCCGATAGTGCAGCTGATCAGGTTGAACGCTTCTCCAGCTATCTAGAGGGGCGCGACTTCGGCGAGCTTTGGGACGATCTCCAAACAATGGCGAATCGCCAACCCGAATTGTTCGTTGCTGGTGCGTTGGCCGCTGGTTTCCTTGCCGGGCGCTTCTTGCGAAGCTCGGGCACAGGGAGCAGCGAACCTTCACGCCGAGATACCCCCAGTTATGGTGCAAGCTGGTCTGGCCAACAAGCGGCCGCGAGTGGTCAGTCTCATACTACCCCGTTTAGTGATGAGCTGACGATGGGAGATCGGTATGCAGCGGGATAGTCAACCCTTTATCCCCGTTGAGACAAATGCCCAGCAACGGTGGGTAGTAGAAGAAGATGGGCGTACCCTGGGCACCTTGCTCAGTGACCTTACCAACGACTTGAGTATGTTGTTGCGCAAGGAGATCGAACTGGCACGCGTCGAGACCACCGAAAAGATTTCGATCCTCACCAAAAGTTTGGTCTGGATGGTCATTGGTGGACTGGTTATCTATAGTGGATTTTTGGCCATGGTCGCCGGTGGCATCATGGCGTTAGGCACGACGATGTCACTATGGTTGGCGGCCATTGTCTTCAGCCTGGGCCTCGTGGTCCTCGGTCTGATCTTCGTGCAGGTGGGCCGCCAGGCGATGCGTCGTATGACCATCCTCCCCGAACAGGCCATCGAATCGATCAAAGAGGATGCTGAACTGGTGAAGGAGAAAGTATCATGACACAGTATCAATATACCGGCGAGAATTCGGCCGCCATTAAAGCCGATATTGAACGTACTCGGACCAATATGAGCCAAAAGATCGACGCTATTCAAGAGCGTTTTCAGCCGGAACATCTCAAGCAGCAGACCCAGGATGTGGTGCGCAGCGCCATGCAAGATGGCACCGAAGCTGTGGTTGATTATCTGCGCGAGCATGCCGAGGATTTTAGTGGCTCACTAATGGACACCATCAAGCGGAATCCCGTACCTTCTGCCCTAATCGGGCTAGGCGTGGGGATGCTGATCTACGAGAACTTCAACCACTCCAATAAAGGGAATGGCTACAAGTATCCTCGCTACAGCGAACGGTATGACTCCGGCTATGGCCAGGGGGGGTATCCGCAATCCTACACAGGTAGTGGGGCCGCCTATCGAGACGAGACCCAACGCTATTATGCGACATCCACTTCCTCGTTGCAGGACAATGAAGAGGGTGGATTGGGTGAGCGCATGCGCGAAGGCATGGAGAATGTCCGCGAAGGCGTGAATGATGTGGCCGAGCGCGTCGGCAATCAACTGCAAGATGTGGGTGAACAGATTACTGACTACGGCTCAGAAGGTAAACACCGAGTCTCTCAAGTGGGTAAACAAGCCCAGCATATGGTCGAAGCGAATCCCTTAGGGGTCGGTTTAGCAGCATTGGCCGTTGGTGCTGTGCTAGGGTTGGCATTCCCCGCCACTCGACGCGAAAACCGCATGATGGGCGAATGGCGCGATCAAATGGTAGACAAGGCCAAACATAAAGCCAGTGATGTTGCCCATCGTGTCCAAGAAGTCGTGCAAGAAGTAAAGCCCGAGCTGAATGAGATTGCCAACCGAGTGATCGATGATGTTGCTGAGACCGGCAAAAACGCCGTGAGCGAAGTCAAAGATTCGGTTCAACGAGTAACCAGTGCATAAGCTGGCAAGTTGCTACGGGATGAGTGAGTAGTCGAAGTATTAGCACGGCTACTCACTCGCCAAGTTTCCGTTCATGCTTGCAAATGCCATGCGGAGGGTCTGACCGATTATGACGATTGAACTGATTGAAAAACATGCCGACCACTTCTCAATGTCTGCCTTAACTACTCTGATGGCAGAAGAAGCGGGGCCATGTCTCTCAATTTATCTATCAACCCAAGAGATCGACCAGGAGCGTGTCCAGCAACCGATTCGGCTAAGGAATCTGTTGGATGTTGCAGAGACTCAGTTGGTCGAGCTTGGAACTCGTGCTCCGGTGGCGCGTGAAATTTTAGCCCCGCTGCGCGACTTAGTGGAGGATGAACGTTTCTGGCGCTTTCAAAGCCAGGGATTAGCGATCTTTTTGACGCCGAATTCGTTCCGCTACTATCGTGTACCACTGGCGTTGGAAGAGCAGGTCGTGACTGGCTCACGTTTTTATGTCAAGCCACTCTTTCCTCTCCTCACCGGTGATGGCCTCTTCTACCTGCTAACGCTAACCCAAGAAAAGGTGCAGCTATGGCAAGGCAGCCGCTTGAGCCTCACCGAGGTTGAATTCCCGATCGATACACCGACCTCGCTCTCCGAAGAGCTGCGCTTTGATGAGACTGAAAACCAAGTCCATTTTCATACCTCCACAGGCAGGGCCAGCGCAGATGGCAGGCGGGATGCCATGTATTTTGGACACGGTAACGCCGGAGATGAGGCGATCCGCAAAGAGCAATTGCTCACCTTCTTCCGCCATTTAGATAATGGGGTTCGCGAGCGGATCCAAGAAGGCGGGCAAGCGCCCCTGCTCCTGGTCGGTATTGAATATCTGCAAGGCTTATACCGGCAAGTCAATCAATATGAGTTCTTGTTTGAGCCTAATATTGAAAAAGATCCCGAATCACTGGACAAAACGGCCCTACACGAGCAAGCGTGGGCACTAGTTGCGCCACACTTCGATCAGGAACGCCATACCGCGCTGGAATATTATCACCATCTATTAGGCACAGAAGATGCGCGTGCTGCTCATGGCCTATCGAGTGTGATTCCTGCTGCTTATTTCCAGCGAGTGGATACCCTGTTCGTAGACATCGGCGTGGAGAAGTGGGGCCATTTCCGGCCCGAAGAAAACGCCGTCGTGATCCACGAGGTCGCTGAGCCGGAGGATGAAGAGCTGCTCGATTTTGCCGTTGTTCATACACTGCTCAATGGGGGGAATGTGTATATGGTGACAGCCGAAACGCTACCCAACAACGAGCCACTTGCTGCGATCTTTCGCTATTGAGCGCTTAGCCAGTTTTGGGGTGTACGGCATTGCCGAAGCACCCAGGAGATGAAGGGAGTGGTTATGGAACTCGCTCAATCTGATATTGAGATTCTAGAACAGTTGCGACAAGCCTGCCAAGAGAGTCAGAGACGGATCTTTCTGGCCAGTGAGCATGTGCGCAACCGAGGGCTGAAACTGGTGCTCAAGAGCTATGTCCAGCAGCGCGCTCAATTTGCTGACGAACTGGAGCTAATGATTTATCGTGCCACCAGTGATGATCCATCCGATTCGGCGCCAACTCCTTCTCTAGCACGTGGCTGGGTAGGCATCCAAACGACGATGATTGTGCGCCGCGAAGACCGCCAGCATCATATCTTGCAAGAATTGTATAACGAGGAAGAAGAACAGCTGCTCGACCATTATACAGAGGCACTCGAGCAACCACTTGACGCGGCAGTGATGGCATTGTTAAGTCGTCAACGACAGGCCATTGAGGCTGTGCAGCAACGATTGCAGGTGTTGGCCACGGAGCAAACAGATCAGCGCTTTGTGGTGCGTCTCTATAATCAGCCCGACCAAGCAGAGCGGGTTGTCGAGCAGCTGATCAACCAAGGGTTTGACGCCAGAGATGTTGATGTGGTCGAAATCGAGGATGTTGATCTCTACTTAGCACAAGCTCCAGAATTACGACGCTCGTTGCGTGAGACCGTTCTTACTAGTGCTCTGCTGGGGGGAGGCGTCGGGCTAGTCTTGGGGGTTTTGTTGGCCTTGGGTCATCAAATCTACTTCCCCGAAGTCGGCGGTATCTTAACTGATACTCGGCTTGGAGTGACGATCGAATTATTGGCTGCAGGTGTGTTCATCGGCATGCTTTTTGGGGCCATTGCCGGCCTATTTATTGGCCGTGACGCAGCTGAGGATGATGCTTATCTCTTTGCTGAGAGCATTCAACACGGCGATCGCCTTGTGACAGTCTTTACAGATATCTCTCGCGAGCCGCAAGCAGAACAGATCTTAGGCTTGCAACACGAATTTGAAGTGAAGCCCAACACGCCACACGTGCCTGCTCACCTTTCCGAAAGCTAAGCGTCGGCCTCACTGCTGCGGTGGTAGAGTCGGTGAACGGTGTTCAAGCCAAGAGGCAATCAGCCAGCAGATCAACGCCCAGGTTGCTCCGGCTATCCAACCAGCTAACACATCACTTGGCCAATGCACGCCCAAATAGATGCGGCTAAAGCCAACGACAGTTGTAAAAAGTATAGCCAGTAGCAGACAGTAGACGCGTAGCCGACGGCGGGTTTGCGCACGCGCCAATAAAGCCCCTAGGGTCAAATAGGTGGCGGCAGCACCCATTGAGTGGCCGCTGGGAAAGCTGGAGTGGATTACCTCTGCCCCGTGTGGTACCAATTCGGGACGCGGACGACCGAAACTCTCTTTGAGCAATAAGTTGAGCAGGATCCCGCCAGAGACGGCCAAGATGACCAGAACAGCGAAGCGATGGTGACGCTGCAAAAGTAGATAGCCCACAACACTCAAGCTAAATAAGACAAGCAGGGCACTGCTGCCAAGTGCAGTACTATCGAAGATAGCTTCTTCAAGCCAGGGTGGGCCAATGGGGTCGGCCAGATCAGTGGGGGTGCGGAGGGCTTGGAGGATCCACTCGTCGGTGCTCCCAGTCCCTCCCTCGACCACGTCGTCGGCAATGGCAACAAAAAGCCATACACCCAGCAAGACAGCTATGAGTGTCACCAACAGGCGAAATTCCTGGCTGCTCAACTGAGTTGACCAAGCCGGCAGAGGCAACTTCCGGAGCCAATTATTCATCTCTCCTATCCTACCAGCCTGGCGCGGCCCCCGTCAACTGTGAAAAACAGGCAAAGATGGCCCTGACGTCCGATACATATACTCACAAAGGAGAAAAAATGGCTAAAACCGCTGCAGATATTCTTGTCGAAGCTCTGCTCGACTGGGGTGTTGATACAATTTTTGGCATGCCCGGTGATGGCAACAACGGCATTATGGAAGCGCTGCGTACTCGCCAGGAGCAGATTCGCTTTATTCAAGTTCGACATGAAGAATCAGCTGCGTTGAT
This sequence comes from uncultured Caldilineaceae bacterium, assembly GCA_964568485.1. Classification (GTDB taxonomy): domain Bacteria; phylum Chloroflexota; class Anaerolineae; order Caldilineales; family Caldilineaceae; genus CFX5. The sequence continues at coordinate 18,450 of CAZMRA010000005.1, forward strand.
GGCTTGTGGCCATGCAAAATTCACAGGGAAATTGGGCGTCTGTTTGGCTACATCCGGCCCAGGGGCAATCCATCTGCTCAACGGCCTATACGATGCCAAACTCGATGGCCAACCCGTGCTCGCCATTACTGGCAACACCTTTCATGATCTGATGCATACCTATGGCCAGCAAGATGTAAATTTGGATTACCTCTTTGCGGATGTAGCGGTTTACAATGCGCGCATCATGGGTGCCACCCATGTACAAGGAGTAACGGATCTCGCTTGTCGCCATGCCTTGGCTCAGCGTGGGGTGGCGCACTTGACTTTCCCGGTTGATCTGCAGGATGAAGAATTGAAACAAGCACCTCGCTCCAAACGCAATCCAGGTGGATTTTCGAGCGATGTTATGGCCATGACTGCCGGTTTGCCCACTGAACAAGATCTGGAGCGAGCAGCGGCCTTGTTGAACGAGAGTGAGCGTGTTGCGATCCTGTGTGGCCGGGGTGCGCTTGGTGCCACCAAAGAACTGGAACAATTGGCCGACACCCTTGGCGCCCCCATCATCAAAGCACTGTTAGGCAAGGCCGCCGTGCCTGATGACAGTCCTTTCACTACGGGTGGGCTCGGCTTGTTGGGGACAGATCCGTCGCAGACTGCTCTGGAAAACTGCGATCTCTTGTTGATGGTCGGTACCTCCTTTCCCTATATGGAATTTTTGCCCAAGCCGGGCGACGTGCGCGCCATTCAGATCGATATTAACCCCGTGCGGATCGGCTTGCGCTATCCGGTTGATGTCGGGTTAGTGGGCGATTGTAAACAGACCCTGCACCATTTGTTGCTCCGTTTGCAACGCAAATCAAATCGTGACTTTTTGGAAACAGCCCAAAAAGGAATGAGTAAATGGTGGGAATTGATGGAAGAGCGGGGAACTCGGCAAGATTTGCCCATGAAACCGCAAGTTGTGGCCCGTGAACTCGGCCAACGGCTACCTCCCGAGGCCATTGTTGCCTGCGATTCGGGTACGATCACTGTTTGGTGGGCGCGGCACATTCTCGTCAAACAAGGGCAGATGCACTCTGTTTCAGGCAATTTGGCGACGATGGGGTGTGGCTTACCCTATGCCATTGCTGCCCAGTTGGCCTATCCCGATCGCCCTTGTATCGCATTTGTGGGTGATGGCGGCTTCTCGATGTTGTTGGCGGAATTAGCTACTTGTGTTAAATATCAGTTGCCCATCAAGATCGTCGTGATCAAAAACAACACGCTAGGGCAGATCCGTTGGGAACAGATGGCCTTTCTAGGCAATCCCGAATATGGCTGCGAGTTAGAGCCAATCCGCTTTTCAGATGTGGCACGGGCATTTGGCGTGAGTGGGTTTACCATCGATGATCCAGCTCGCTGTGGTGAGATCTTGGAGGAAGCATTGGCTACGCCGGGCCCGGTAGTCGTTGAGGCCGTCGTGGATCCCCATGAGCCGCCCATGCCCCCCAGGATCAAGCCAGAGCAGGCGCTCCATCTGGCCCAGTCATTGCTGAAGGGGCAACCCAATCGCGAAAAGATCGCCATGACGATCTTGGGCGATCGGGTACGCGAACTGATCTGATGTACGCTATCCACAATTGATTGCTTCTACTTAGCTCAATGGCGCGCTGAGTGTTCCACAGAGATTGACACTAGTTGTCAATCTCTGTTTTTTTGCCTGAATCATGCTAACTTAGCCTGTAACCCCTGCTTAACCAAAGCCCTATGCCCAGATCTATGGTGAGTGTTCTGTCTGACCTGTAAGATAGGGTAGGCAGTGTTCGTACGAGTCGGTCAATCGCATTGGCCCAGCGCTGCATAGATTTCTGGATGTTGTCTCAAAATCGCTCGAGCTTTCTGGCGACTAATCATAGGCCAGCAGTTCACAGAGATTTTGGGACCATGACAAAGGGGACAAAAGATGAGTTCTATGAAAGAACAACAAGATCTACTTCAGCAGTATGTCAGTGACATGCTTGCGGTCGAAAAGCACATTCATGATGCAGTCAAGCGTCAGCGCGATGACGAAACCACAGAGCAGTTCAGTGAGGCTCACCGCCTAGTTTCTCGGCTCGAAGCTTCACTAGACCAACGCATTGCAACGCTGGAACGGCATCTCGATCAGCTGGGCGGCGATAGTGCTTCGCCTGTGAAAGATGCAGTCAGTTCGGCTCTGGGCGCTGTGGCCGGCATGTACGACAAGATTCGCTCGAGCACAGTCGCCAAAATGTTGCGTGATGATTACACCGCGCTCAGCTTGTCGGCCATCAGCTATACGATGCTGCATACCACCAGCTTAGCGTTGAACAGCCCAGGCACGGCACAAATGGCCCTCAATCATCTGAAGGAGGTCACCCCGGTGATCACCGAGTTGAGCCGCTTGATTCCATTGATCGTTGCGCAAGAGCTGGCCGCCGAAGAAGTGGATGCGAATACCACCGTAGGGGCAGAGTCCATTCAGCAGACCCAACAAGCTTGGGATTCTGCTCACATCAATCAGCGGATCTTTGCCTAAGCACGAATGAATTTGTAAGTCACGTCTGCTGACGTGAAAAAGCGATAGGAAATAAAAAGGAGTGCTGAGATTCATTCAGCACTCCTTTTTATTATGGGAGAAACAGCTTGGTCAGCTTGTTTTTCGGCTCTGGCTTACTGGAGCGAATCCCAGTAGTCACGGATACCTAGGTCCCAATCGGGGTCGGCGGTATCCGGCAGATCATCAGCGTCAAAGCCAGGGGCATCTTGCAAGACCTCGGGGTCTGCATCGAAGATCAAGCGTTGCTCAACCGGATCCACGGCTACTGAAGAGAGCGGCATGACAAACCATTTCTCGCCTAAGCCCATAAAGCCGCCAAAGGAGAGAATGGCATAGACCATCCGATCTTGTCGCCAGTCGATCATGATATCTTCAATGCCACCTAATTCCTCGCCCTCGGGATTGTTAACCGTGTAATCGAGTAGATCGGAAAGACGGATAACAAGTGGGGTTTGTACGGTCAATTCTTCTTCGCTGGGTTCTGGTGTGGCGGCTACATCTGCAGATTCAGTGTCTGCAGTTTCGGTGATCGCATCACTTGTGCCGATGCCCCCGCCAATATCGACAGGCATGACCTCATCACAAATGTGCTGATCAGCGGTTGAACTATCGGCAGCGGTATCTGGAGCAACCACGTCGATCGCATTCCAATAACCAGTCAATTCGCTATCCCATTCTGCCGACGTCATATCGGGAAGATTATCTACATCGAAGGTTGGGGCTGCATCCAGCGCACTGGGGTCGATGTTCAGTAGCAGGCGTTCCTCTACCGGATCAATGGTTACGGCACGCCATGGGATCAGATATTGATTGTCACCAAGACCCAGAATGCCACCAAACGAGAGCACTAGATAATTGATGCATCCCTGTTCGAGCGAAATGATGGCATCATTTACCGAACCAAGATCTTCACCTTCAGCGTTCTCGATGTTATAGCCCAACAATTCGCTGGAGCGGATCACTCCACGTGATGGGGTATCACCCACTGCGGCTGCATCCACCGTATCGGTCATGTCTGAGGTTGAAGTCATGTCTGAGGTTGCAGATGGGGTCGGCGTACCGGTCATTGGGTCAGTCCCGGTGATGGTCTCCGTGCCGGTCATCGTTTCACTGTCAGTGATGGTGGTGCCATCCGTGACGGATGAGGTGTCGGTCAGGGTATCGGTCCCCGTCATTGCTTCGCTGTCATCCATGCTTTCGCCATCAGTAATGGATTGCGTATCGGTGATGCCAACCGTGTCGGTCATGGAAGCTGTTTGCTCTTCGCCGGGAATGGCTGTCTCTTCGGCGGCAGCACCTGGATCCGTCTCTGTGATCCCGTCCGTATCAGCAATATCGGGTGTGTCCTCGGCTAGCTCCACAACTGCCGTGGGGGTTGCTCCTCCGGCGCTGGGGGCGGTAGGCCCATCTCCACAAGCACTGACGAGCAGCGCCAAGATCAGCAATGGGCCAACAAGATAAATTCGTTTCATCGATCTCTCCTTTGGGCTCAATAAAATTGGATGGCTTAAATTTGGTACAAGCAGGCAGGAACGCTTACGCGCCCCCCGATGCCTATAGCTTAGAGAGTCCTTGTTCGTAGGGCTATAGACCAGGGTAGAGGAAGGTGGCACAGGAATGGTTCGGTTACGTGTATACAGGCATCTCACCATTGCCTTGTTGCCACTACTTCACACAATCCAATTCCTACAGTCCAATCGAAGCAAGCACAGAGCTTTGGGATATTCAGTAAAAAGGGTAGGGATCTTCCTTATTGACCTGAAGCATAAATTCAGCCAAAATAGGGTCGTTATCTATCATGTGCACTTTCTTTATCATCACTATGGCCCCACCCATAGAGCTACATCCTAGCAACTTGTTTCTCGAGCCACACCTCCACACTCCTGGAATGTTGGTGCCCGGTGGGACGAAAGGATTTTCCACTTTGGAGCATTTCCACAGATGAGTGGCACATCCTCAGCTCACACCATCGAGCAGCTCTATCAAGCTTGGACGGTGCGACATTACGGACCACCGAGGCTGTTACTCAATAAACAACACGAGATCACTCACTTGTTTAATGGGGCAGAGCGCTATTTGGGTCAGCGGTCAAATGCTGTGTCCCAGCCTATCTTGCAGGAGATTGTGCCTGCCTTGCGCTCCGAATTGCGATCGGGGCTGAATGCAGCCCTTGCCCTGGGCAAGCATATCCGGTCGCGTTGGACGCGCATTGGTATTAATGGGGAGCCATGCCTCGTTCAGATGCATATAGGACTAGTCGACGAACTAGCTATCCCTGAGTCAACGATCGAGATTGTCTTCTGGGAGCAAGCAGTCCAGATCACATCTCTTCAGACAGCTACATGGAAGGTTGGTGCATCGGACGAGGCCGAAGCTACAAATCGCTCCCAGGTTCAGCGTTTGCAAGCAGAACTGAGGCGCACGCAAGCTCAGCTGCAGTCGGCCAACGAGGCGTTGCATGCAACGAATGAGCAGTTAGAGCACTACACAGCAGAACTGCGGACGCTACGTGAGGAATTGGCGAGCGTCAAGCAGGAACATAAACAGGGTGAGGAAGCGCTGCATAATGCTGAGCAATTTTTGCAAGGCTCAATCGACGCACTGACCAGCCATGTGGTGATTCTTGACCAACAAGGTGTGATCCTCAAAGTGAATGCAAGTTGGCGACAATTTGCTCACCATAACCACTTTATGGCCGATGATGCTGGCATTGGTATGAATTATCTTGCCGCCTGCGCGCCAGAGCAGCTTCCGCCCGCAAAATGGGATCCCTACGGGGTGGCCGCAAAGGCCGGGATCAGCGCTGTGCTGAGTGGGGAACTCCCTATCTTTGCAATGGAATACCCTTGCCACAGTCCCACCGAGCAGCGCTGGTTTGTGATGCGCGCAGCGCGGTTTAGCGTGGCGAACAGAATGTACCTAGTCGTCGCCCACAAGAATATCACTGAACGTAAATTGGCTGAACAGGCTTTACGGGCCAGCGAAGCAGAACTGCGGTTGATCACTAATGCGATCCCCGGGTTGATTGCCTATGTCGATAGTGATCAACGCTATCGGTTTGTCAATGCTACCTACGAGCGTTGGTTCGGGCAGCCTAGCCGAGACGTGATTGGCAAAAGTGTCGCCGACCTGCTGGATCCAGCCAGTTACGCCAGTGCTCAACCGAACATTGAGAGAGCACTGGCTGGTTACACAGTCACTTTTGAAAATTATGTACATTATGTTGATTACTCTCGTACAGTCTTGACAACTTATGTCCCCGCCCGCGATGAACGTGGTCAAGTTGCAGGCTTTTACGCCTTGACTACTGATATCACCGAGCTCAAAGCATATGAGGCTGAATTGACCCAGCTCAATGAAACATTGGAGCGCCGGGTTGAAGATCGCACAATCGAACTCGAACGGAGCAATCGCGAGCTGGATCAATTTGCGTATGTTGCCTCGCATGATCTTAAGGCTCCATTGCGTGGGATCGCCCAACTAGCCACTTGGATCAGTGAAGATGTCGGTGATCAGCTGCCAGCACGTACGCATGAACATCTGCGCAAGTTGCATGGCCGCATCCAGCGGATGAGCATGCTGCTTGACGACTTACTCTCCTATTCGCGAGTTGGTCGACAACAACATGCCCCTGAACGAATCCCGCTCGTCCCCTTCATTCACGATATTGTCGAAACGCTGTCCCCGCCAGCTGATTTTGTGGTGAAAGTGGCTAGCGCATTGGACGTGCTATATGCTGAACGTGTGCCACTCGAAATTGCCTTGCGCAACTTGATTGGCAATGCCATCAAACATCACAACCGGACCAATGGCGTCATTCAAGTGCGGATCCAGCCGCTAAGTGAGCGGATCCAATTTGTGGTGCAAGATGACGGGCCGGGGATCGATGCTAAGTTTCACGAACGCATCTTTGAACTTTTCCAGACCCTGCAACCGCGCGATCGGGTGGAAGGAAGTGGCATGGGATTGGCCATCGTCAAAAAGGTGATCGAAAGCCGAGGTGGGGAGATCATAGTCGAGTCCACACCGGGGCAAGGCTCAACCTTCTCGTTCACCTGGCCGTTGATGGAAAAATAAGTAGAGGCTTAAATCGTTTTTACTCGATTTGTGGATCTGTGTAAGCGACCAACCTGCCTTGTTACTTGAATTTCAATGCGCTTACAGCCCCTAGTTATGGATGGCTGTAAGCGCATTATTTTTCTACTGAGGATGACAAGTGGAGAGTGCGGTGCTAATTGAACAAGCTGACTGCGTTCGCTGTGGAAGTGAAGATAACAAATAGCGACGTGCGATAACCCACATTTATCCCACACATATCCCACATTTATCACACAAATTTGTGGGATATGTGTGATTAGTGGGTGGCAAGTTTCTTTCGCAAGCGGACGTACTGCGCATAGTCAATAGGCGTACGGCGGCGGATATAATCCCGAGTGCTCGGAGCTGCCTTCTGTGTATTTGTGATTCGCTCCGTCACGCGCAGATCAAACGCATCGGCACCGGCGCCACTTCCATAACTCACCACCAAGATGCGCTGGTTGGGTTGAGCCACGTCCAGCACGGCCGCTAGCCCGATCATTGCTGAGCCGGCGTAAGTGTTGCCGATCTCAGAGACGAGCAAGCCATGTTGCCATTGCGCAGGCTGGAAGCCTAATTCGGCCAGCGCCCGGGTGGGGAACTTCGGATTGGGTTGGTGGAAAACCACATGATCGTAATCGGCTGGTGTGGTCGCCATCTCTTTCATCAACGCCTCAGCCGCAGGGATCACATGCCCAAAATAGCCAGGATCCCCGCTGAAGCGCTCGGCATGGCTTGGGTAATGGGTGGAAGGGCGGCGCCAAAAGTCGGTTGTATCCGAAACGTAACTGAGTGAGCGCTGGATGATCGCCACGGCTTGCTCGGCAGGCCCCAAAATGAAGGCGGCACCACCGGCACCGGCCGTGTATTCCAGCGCATCTCCCGGGCGGCCTTGCGCAGTGTCCATGCCGATGCTGAGCACATAATCGGCCATGACACTGCCCACAAAACCGATCCCTGCTTGCATGGCTTCGGTGCCAGCTTTGCAGGCAAATTGCCAATCGGCTGCCAAGACGCCGGGCGTTGCGCCAATCGCTTCAGCCACGATCGTGCCGGTTGGTTTGACTGCATAGGGATGGCTTTCGCTGCCCACCCAAACGGCTCGAATCTGTTGGGGATCGATCTGGGCACGCGCCAGCGCATTGCGCGCCGCCTCGATGCTCATGGTTGCCGTATCTTCGTCCAAACCAGGCACGGCCTTTTCCTTCACCGGACTCCGACTATTGTTATCGGTCCAGATCCGGCTGATCTCGTTGCCGGGTAGACGATACCGCGGTACATAGGCCCCAAACCCGATGATGCCAACTGGGCGATGTGGTTGATTGAGCATAATAGTGAATAAATACTCCCTTTGGTAGAAACAGGCGTATCAGTAACGATAGTTACTGGTTGCCCCTCAATTCTTTCTTGCGGGCATGCAGCGCCATATGTCCGCGCTGAATGCCTTCGGTGGCGAGGGCGCGTAAGGCGGCTAGATTTTGCGCCAGCCCGACCGCAGCCATCACTTCGCTTAATTCGCGTGCGCTAGTGATCCCGAGGATCTTCAAGGCCAGTTGCGCCAGTGGATGGGCACGCGTAGCCCCACCAACAGTGCCAACTGCCAGGGGCAATTCCAACCGGCCATATAAGCTGAGTGCGCCCGTCGTTTCTTCTCGCTCGACTCGCCAGTCAGTCAAGGCACGGTAGCTGCCCGTGCGCGCAGCGTAGGCATGAGCACCCGCCTCGATGGCGCGCCAGTCGTTGCCAGTAGCGATCGCAACTGCATCAATACCGTTAAAAATCCCCTTGTTGTGCGTGGCTGCCCGGTAGGGATCGGCCACAGCAAAGGCATTGGCATGGGCGATCTTCTGGATGACCTCCGTTCCCGGAAAATCGACCGTGCTGAATTGTTCTGCGGGGATCATCACCGTGGCCCAGGCCCGGCGTTGGTCACTCAGATTGCTAAGAATGCGCAGGAGGGCATAACCACCCGTCAATCTCTCGAGGTGGGGCGCAATGGTCTCGGCTGCGGTGTTGATGGCGTTTGCCCCCATCGCATCACGTGTATCAAACAGCAGATGGACGATCAGCATGGGTTCGGTGGGCGTTTCCGGTAAATAGCGCACCTGCAGATCAACCGGGCCGCCACCCTGGGCTGCGATACTGGGGCTGGTATTGGCTAATTGCAGTAAAGCTGCTTTTTCTTGCAAGATTGCCGCGGTCGCTTGATCTGGATCGGTAACTCCAAGCAGTTGGATCTGGGCGATCATGACTGGGTCGCTACTGCCAGTTGTAAAGCCACCGCCATACCGGGCCAGGCGGGCCGCATAGCTGACCGCTGCCACCACGGATGGCTCTTCCACCACCATTGGAATCAGGTAGTCGCGCCCGTTGATCAAAAAGTTGACGCCAATGCCCAGGGGCAAATTATACAGACCAACCACATTCTCGATCATGCGGTCGGCTTGGTCGATGGTTAACCCTGCTTGTAGTAGGTCACATTCCTCGGTTGAGAGGGCAGCCCATTCCGCGATCAGGGCTACACGTTCACTCAAGCTCTTCTGATAAAAGCCGCTCAGGCGCGACGAACGTTGATTGGATTCAGCCATGGATTTTGTCTTGCATGCACTTGAAAGAAAGTATGGGTCTCATCAGGGGAGAGCGTACCACGGAGCAACTATCAGAAACTATCAATTTGTTTGCAGGGGGGACTTTGCTAGGTTTCGGCAGCACGAGCCGAGCCTTAGCGCCTGGCTCAAGATGGTTATCGCTCATGCTGGCTTCGTCAACCCATTGGTCAGCGACCCAGGGGTTGAACAACTCGCCTGCTTTAACCGCGCAGGGCAGCCAACGTTCGCGTGATTGGGCTGTCAAGCCACTGGGGGACAATCGCTAGGCCAACCGAAAGCACCAAAACTAAGATGGCAAAGACGGCTCCGGCTAGACTTTCGCGGCCAAGTTGGCGATTCTGCAGCGGACCATAGAGCTCGCGGGCGAGGCGGACGAAACTGAAGATAGCTCCACCCGAAGCCAGCAAAATCAGCGCTGCGGGCAACCAATCGCTCTCAGCGATCATCTGCAGGGCGGCCCAATGGCCGGTAAACCCTGCGCTCAAGGGGAAGCCAGTGAGTCCTAACCCACCAATCAAGAAAGCGGCGCTGCTCCAAGGCAGGCGTGACGCGGCCCCGCGTAGACGATCGGGGGTTAACTCACCTAGTTGTGATTCAAGTACGGCCAATCCCACGGCTGCGGTGAACATACTCACTGCCCGGAGACTGAACAAGAAGAGCACCAATAACCAACTGCGCAAGCCAGGGATCGCCAGTACCAGAATGATCAACCCCCAGTCGTGGAGCGCTGCATAATTCCACAAACGCTCTGGGTGATTGGTGCCTGCCGCTGCCAGCCCGCCCCATACAGCGGTAGCGAGGCCGGCAAAGGTCAGCCATTCATGGAGTACACCCACTTCTTCCATGAAAGGATAAGTGAGCAGCACCTGGAAGAGTAGATTCAACAAAGCAAGTTGGTAGAGCAAGGTCACCAACATCAAAACGAGTGGCGGAGAGGTAGAGGCATTGATGGGTTGGGTCGTGTGCAGGGGGACCGGCGCCAACAAGAGCAGCAAGCCGAGACTAATCAACTGGGCAGCCGTGCGCTGTGCCGAGTCGTCTTGCGGATTGAGGGGGATCTGTTCGATATACCAGAAAGCAATCAAGAACAGCGGGAAAGCCAAGACGCCAGGCAGCAGCCTGCGTAGGGTCCCACCCGGGTGACTAAATCGGCCACTTTGCAACACAAAGACACTCAGCCCCGCAAGGGTCGCCAGAAAGAGTGGCGCCATAAGGGGAGGTGCTAGCGGTCCAGCCGCGATCAACGTGAGGCCCAGATAGCCAGCAACCAACAAGAGCGCCAACGGTGCAAAGGTATTCCCTTGGCTCACAAATGCGGCCAAGAGACAAGCTCCTGCCGTCAACAACAAACTGGTAGTGATCACAGGGATGGCTGCGGCTTGTAGTTGAAAAATAAAGTTTGCACGCTCTAGCGGCGCAGATGGATCGATTGTTTGGCTGGTAAAAGGCAAAAATTGGAGTGGACTCGTCAAGTCAAGCTGCCAGAGCCAGAGCGCAAGTAAGCTGGTGAAACCAGCTGCGATCAAACAAGTTACTCGTTCCCAGCCCCGCAAAATGTAGGTGATTCCTGCCATAAGGCACAGGGCTGCCAATAGCAAAGCTGGCAAATTAAGCAGGACAGAAGAAGCCTCGGTCATTAGGAACCTCGCGCGACAATGGGGGTATCAGTGGACGTACCCGTAGGGCGCGCCGGTAGATTGGTGGAGGTACTGTCTGGCAGGAGCCGCCGTTCGGGTCCAGGCAATGCTGGCCGCACCACATGCTCTGTGGGGAACGTGATATCGGTGGCGACTTCTCGTGTTTCGCTCAACGGTGTGATGTCGATCAACAGGAGGTAGCTGCAGGCTAGGGTAACGACAATCTGCATCATGCCGATCAACACGAATAGACTATGGCCGGGCACAATCAATTCAATGGCGGCGTGAATCGGTACTCCCCAAAGCAACAACGCTACACCGGTGAAAAAGGGGGAATCGCTCAGCGCTAAGGTGGTCAGTGCACAGAGACCCAGCCATAAAAAGAGCCGCACAATGGGCGGGTTGAGTAATGGCAAGGAGAGATGCAGATCAAAGACGCGCCAACTAGCCAAGAGCAAGACCAACACCAAGCAGCGCAACAGGATCGGCCCCGGTGGCCGCGCTGCCTGGCGGCCACGCATCTGGCTGGCCGAAAGTCCCAGCATCAGCGTACACAGTGCCATGATCACCAACTGCACCCAGGCCCACCCCGTGGAAAGCAGGTGGACATTGACCATGATCACAACGACACCCAACTGGACTAGCAAGAGGGTCACAAGCGCGCTGCGCCATTCCCAGAAGAGAAAGATGGTCGTCGCCAACCCTGCAATCAACAACAGGCCCAGGCCGGTAGCGAAGAAGTCAAATTGGTCGAGAAAACGCTCGAAAAGTAAATCGCTCGTCATTGCATCATCAAATAGCCAACTAGGACCAAGACTGCCAACCAACCTAAATAGCCTGCACCTTCAACCACGCGCAGCGCATTCCCCCAGATATCACTGGTGCGATCCGCACCCCACCAAGCCAATCGGAAGAGCCAATCTAGCCGCACCACTCGGTTTACATGGTCAGGCCAGCCACCCGCAAAGATACGCGGTTGCGGCAACCACCAGACCATCACAATTCCGGCAATCAGCGGCAGGGCGAGGGTGATCCAAACTGCCGGGGGCGCAACCACTGTCGGGGGATTGCCCAAAGTAGGCGGGATGGCATCGGGCATGCTGGCAAGGGCGGCGACGGCGCGCGGTAAAAAGCCCGCAACCGCCAACGGCAGCCCGATGGCCGTACTTGCTACCAGCAGCCGGACAACGCCCCCCGGTACCTTATCGGGCAATTCGTGGCGTTCGGATTCCCCCCAGCTACGCAGGAGGGCCGCGACCTGTAAGGCTTGCGCCACCACGAACACGCCGAAGAGGACAAATAAGAGCGGGCCACCACTCAACAAACGCGCCAATGCAGGTTGGGTTAAGAAGCCCGGCGTAAAGGGAATGCCAATAATGGTGGCGGCCCCCACGCTGACCGGCAACTGCCAGCCCCAGGCGAGCCAAACTTGTTCACCGACCAACCACAAGGCCCCGCCGAGTGCAAAGGCTGTCGTGGGCCAGATCATTGCGCTGGGCCCTTCGTTATAGGCCAGTGCTCCAGCCAGCGCAGCTAAATTGGCCGACGTGATCAGCACCAGGGTCGTGTGTTCCGCCTTCTGTTTGGCCGTCCACGCGGCCAGGGCACTCCCCAACAAAGTGAGGATCAACAGCGCGATCGCTTCGATCCGCTGCCAGAAGGCCTGATCGCCCATGCGAAAAGCCCAGCCCAATAACCAAAGCCCGCACAACACTGGAACTAAGTGCTCTAAGAGGCGTTCGGAGACATTGGTGGCGCGTTGGCGAGAGGGCGTGAGCCACAAGTGAAACGGGTAAATTCCCGCTCGGATCGAAGCGGCGATCACCAAGAAGATGACAGCGTCAGTAGGCAGCGAGCCGTTGATGAATTCTTGGCTAGGGCCAAAGGGACCAGCAGGCAGGAGGCCGAGCAACAAGAGCAGCGCACCAATCAGGCTAAGCCCGCGCGCATAATTATCTTCAGTCGATTTGCCAGCGAGGTATTGTTCGAGCCGGGGGGCGTTCCGCACCAAGACGACGATGTCGAGCACCACCCAGGTGAAGATGGCTGTCAACAAATTGCCACTGCTGACAAAGAGCAATGAGGCTGCCAGCATGGCTAGATTCACAGCGAGCGATGCGTAATTCCGTTGCTGGTCACCATCTGCTTCCTGCCGCGAATCCAACAGCAGACCCAGACCACCCAAAAGCAAAATCAAGCCGGAAATGTACCAATTCCAACCATCTCCCACCCAAAGCAGATTGGTCCCATTTTGCAACAAGGGTTGCCAGGGCAAGCTATAGATGGGTACCACCGGTTGCTCACGCAAACTGTAATGCACGAGCGCGGCAATCGCGACAAAAAAGAGCGCTATCCCCGTGAGCCACTCAGATTGTCGCAACCAGCGGCCATAGATCAACTGCACACCTGCTCCTAAGAGTAAAAGGAGAGCAGGGCCCAGTGGTGAGGTGAGCAAATCAAGCAGTGTGTTCACAGCGCGCGATTGTAGCACAGCCCGCGCCTGAAACAAAGTATGCAGGGCGTCTAAGCTTTTTGGCAGTGTTTGGCTGAAACATATGTATCGGCGCTCGCAGCATCAAATACGTTCATTTTGAGTAAGCAGTAAGCTTGTCAGGATGAACGATCCTGTCTATGATAGGGTAGCAAGACAGCGTTACACATGAATGATAGGAGCAGCCAAGCTAATGGGCACACAGCGACCAGCGCGATCAAATAAACCACCTTTGTTGGCAACAGGGATACTCTTTGCCCTGGCTGCAAACTTACTGTTGCCCACTGCGCTTGAGGCCTCGGTTGGATTATGGGATGTCGGCCAACTGCTCTGGTGGTTGACTGGTGTGGTGGCTCCGCTCGTGGCCGGTGCACTCACCGCTCTCTATACACGGCAGCGCGGCGCAATGCACGCCCTCATTGGTGGGATGATCAGCGTTCCCATCTTGGCCCTTTTTGTCTTCCCGGGCAACTGGCAATTGGCGATCTTTGCTGGTTGCTTTTGTGCCTTCGGTGGCGCCATTACCGAGTTGTTCTTGCGGCGTTAATCCAGTGCCGGGCGGATTGCGCGGGCCACATACGCATCATACGCGACCATCAACTGGCGACAGATCGGTCCAGGGGCACCGGTGCCGATCGGCTGGTCGCCAATTTGCACCACAGGCAGGATTCCGCGCGAAGAACTGCTGATCGCCGCTTCGGTCAGCTGATCAATTGCCTCCTGTGCTACAGCTTGGAAATGAATCGGCAGGCCAAGTTCGGCGGCTAAGTTCAACACAATTTGACGCGTGATCCCAGCCAATACACCCTCCCCGGCGGTGTAGAGAGTCCGTTGTTGGATGCCATAAAAGTTTGAGCTGGTTCCCTCCAAAATTCGTCCTTCCGAATCCACCAATAATTGTTCAAAAACTTGCGTGTTTGTCGGCACCTGTTTTTGACGGAGCTGGGCGAATGCGGCTGTCTTTGCCCGTGGATTGGGTCGGGCAAGTCCAGGAGCAAAATCGACGATCACGCCGGTTTCGTACACCTGGCGCGGCAAGGGGATGAAAGGCATCAAAGCAACCAAGAGGCGAGTGTCCGTTCCTGGTGCGGGCGCAGCCAATACATCAATGCGGACTCGCATGTCGGCAGCGGGATAGGGTGGGCAGATACGTTGGAGCGTACGGCGGATGGCGGTTTCATCGAGATCATCGGTCCAGCCGAGCAGGCGCATCGAGTGGCGCAGGCGCGCCAAATGTTCATCGAGATGCAGGAATTGATCGTGTTCGAAGGTCCGCAGAACCGAATAGACGCCCAACGCCATCCCCGCATAGAGATCGGTAAATTGGGTTGCTCCGGCTGGCACCTCCAATGGTTGTGGCCCGGTGGAATCGATTGCAAAAAGTTGTAACTCGCTCATGCTAGACTCAATCTGTTTGGTTTGCACTTGGTTTCTTTGGGTTTGTTCTCGCCAAAGCAGATTGTATGATACAATGGCCAGCAACTTGTGCCAACAATCTTGCAAAACTTTACCCTCATCATCGGCAGCGCTATTGCGATGATCCGCGGTCACGACTCTGTTGGCGAGCCAAGCCTTTTGGCAAGCTTTGCAAACCGTCATTGTCGATTGTGGAACTGATTCAGTAAGGAAATTTATGCGTGCGTTGTTGAAAAATGTCACCCTCTGGAGCTTGACGCTCGGTCATTTCTGCACGGATATGCTAGCTGGAACGATGCCAATTGTCGTGGGGCTTTACCTCAAGGATTCGCTGCAGTTGGATCTGGCACAAATTGGGACGATGTTGGCCGTTTATAAGCTCACATCGTCATTGACGCAACCGGTTTTTGGATATTTGAGCGACCGGTATGGTGGTCGCTGGTTTGCCGTTGGTGGTGTCTTGTGGATGGCTGTGTTACAAGGGCTGGTCGGGTTTATGCCGAATTTTGCCTTAGCCATTACGGTGGCGGCGCTGGCTGGTTTTGGTTCGGCAGCGTTTCACCCACAGGGAGCCTCAGGCGCTAATCTGGCTGCGGGCAAGCAGAAAACCGCAGGTGTGGCTATGTTTATGTTAGGTGGTAACATGGGGTATGCGGTCGGCCCGATTCTGGCGGCTACCTTGCTCGGTTGGGTAGGTCCATCCGGTACTGGCATTCTCTCGTTAATCGCCCTGGCCATTGTCCCGGCGCTCTATTTCCTGACTGGTCAGGCACAACCAAGTGCCAATCCCGATAAAAAGGCCAACTGGCGGATTGTCCTCAACCCTGCATTTAGCACGACTGCCATTATCGCCCTGATCGCGGTGATGTCGCTGCGGGCTTGGTCACAAGAATCCTTCTCCTCATTTACGCCGCAATTTTTTGTTGAGGTTGCTCAATTTGGCAAGACTCAGGCCAGCTGGTTGGCCTCGCTGATGCTCTTTACCCTCTCCTTTGGCACACTGGTTGGCGGGATGTTGGCGGATCGCATTGGTGGCAACCGGGTGATGCTCGCTTCGATGTTGATTTCGGCACCGTTGATGGCGCTCCTCTTTTTGGTTGCTGATTGGCGGGCCTTCTTTATTGCGCCGTTTATCGGCTTTGCGGCTGGGGCTGCTTGGCCGCCGATGTTGGTTTTGGCGCAAAGTCTCTTCCCGAAAAATGCTGGCGTCGGCTCCGGCATGGCGCTCGGTTTCGTCTTCGCGGTTGGCGGTCTGGGGTTGCAATTGACTGGTTGGCTGGCCGAGCCTGCACATCTCGGCTTTACCAGCGCCATGCTCTTGTTGGCGGCTGTCCCGCTATGCTCTGCGGCCTTGATTGGACTGTTGCCCAAGCGCACATCGCAAGAAGCCCCACCGGTGATGGTGAGCCCCATCCCTACTGCATCGGCCAAGGGATAAAACCAACCATTTCATTCACTGGATTTTCAGTAGTGCCTGAGCTCTACTGAAAATCCACGGATAGTTCAGCGTTTGCCATTCTAATTGAGATAGTTGCCGGGAAGTTGGGGTACAGGGTGTGGTTTTGAAGGATTTCTAAGATCTTGATTTGTCAACATAGGGGAATGTGCCATGCAGGTAACTGCCGTCAAAACTTTTCTCTTCGATCCTGGTGCAGGTAAGCACTGGCTCTTTGTCAAGGTAGAGACCGATCACGAGTATTATGGTTGGGGCGAATGTTACACGCAACTCGACCGTGACCAGGCAATTGAGGCCCATGTTCACCAGCTAGGCCGTTATCTCATCGGGCGTAGCCCCTTCGACATCAAACACTTCTGCTTCATGGCCTATACGGACTTTGCCACCCGCCGCGGGGCCATGGATTTTTACTCAGCCCTCAGCGGGATCGAACAAGCACTTTGGGACATCGTGGGCAAGGCCACCGGGCAACCCGTCTATAACTTGCTGGGCGGGGCTTGTCGACGCAAGGTGCGGGTCTACGCCAATGGCTGGGGTGGTGGTGGCACACCGGATGAAGCTGCGGCGGCAGCGCAAGCAGTAGTGGCAAAAGGCTTCACCGGCATCAAGTTCGATCCCTTCCCCAATCCGTGGCGCGCTTACATCGACCGCCAAGCGGAAGATATGGCAGTCGAAAAGGTGAAGGCGGTACGCGAAGCTGTGGGTCCGGATGTCGAAATTTTGATCGAGGTCCATCGCCGACTTGCTCCCATGTACGCCATTCGCGTTGCCCGCCGCATGGAAGAATTTCGTCCCTTCTGGTACGAAGAACCGGTCTCCGTGCGCGATTTGGATGGGCTGCTCGAAGCCAAGCATGGCATCAATTTACCCGTGGTAACGGGCGAAGAAGCCTACACCAAGAGTGAATTCCAAACCATCATCGGGCGGCGTGCCGCGGATATCCTGAATCCGGATGTGGGTGTCTGCGGCGGGATTTTGGAGCTGCGTGAGATCGCTGCCCTGGCCGAACCGGCGCACATTGCCGTGGCTCCTCACAATTACAACAGCACCACAGTGGGGCTGGCGGCTACGTTGCACGCCTCAGCTGGCATGCCCAACTTCTTGATTACAGAATATTTTGTCAATTTTGAGCCGCTGGGCAACGAGATCAATCGCACGCCCTTTGTGGTGGAGAACAGCTACATCACCTTGCCGACCGCGCCCGGTCTAGGTGTGGATCTCGACGAAGATGCGTTGCGCCGCCGACCATATAATCAGCGCGCGTTGCGGACACTGCGCCACCCCAAAGACGAATCATAGCGTTGTTCGCGCAGCGGAGTGCGAAGTATCAGGGCAGCAATCAGCTCTGATACCCGATTTTCTATCTTGTCACCCAATCCTTGAAAGCTACAAAGGGACCAACGATGGTTCAAGCTACGGCATCGTCGCCAAATAGTTTTGTTGCGCGTGTGGGTCTGATGCTGCGCAACGCGGATTATCGCTGTCTGCTCAGCAGCAATGCCCTCTGGTGGCAAGCGATGTTTATGGAGACTGTCGTGGTGGGCTGGCTCGTTTTGGAGCTAACCAACTCCCCTTGGCAGGTCTCGCTGGTGGGCTTTTGTCGCAGCGCCCCATTTTTGATTTGTGGATTCTTAGCCGGCCCATTGACCGACCGCATCGGGCGGCGGGCGATCATCCTTGGGGCGCAACTGGCGAACTTTTTGGCCTATGTGCTGCTCGTGCTTCTGTTGTGGAGTGGTTACTTGGCCCTGTGGCATATGTATATCATCGCCTTGGTGCTCGGCGTGGCTTGGGCACTGGATTGGCCCGCCCGGCGGGCGTTGATCCCCGACCTAATCGGAAAAGCGCAGACAGTCGATGCCATGCTGATGGAGAATCTGGCGCAGGGGGTTTCGCGGATTATCGGGCCGGCCTTGAGCGGTGGGGTAATTGCTGCGTTTGGCCCAACTGGTTGCTACGTCGTCATGATGTTGTTGTCGGGGATAGGGCTATGGAATTTGCGCCGCTTATCCCAACAAACTATCCCGCGTACAAACATGCCTCCGAGCGCTTCTCCCTGGCGCCTGATCGTCGAGGGCTTGCAGTATGTTGGTCGCAACCAAACCATCCTCGCGGTGATCCTAATTACCGTGGTGATGAACTTGCTCTATTTCCCTTACATGAATTTATTGCCTGTCTTTGCCCGGGATGTCTTGGGGCAAGGTCCGATTGGGTTGGGCTTTTTGGGAGCAGCTTCAGGGGTTGGTTCGCTCGTGGGGCTAGTGATCATCAATCAGGTGCGGCAAAACATCACCGGCGGCTGGATCTTGACCGTTGGCACTATCGGAATGTCGATCTGCTTGTTGATTTTTTCCCTTTCGGGCAGCTATGGCTTGTCCTGGGCGATGTTGCTGTTGGCCGGAATTGGGCAGGCCTGTTTTGGCATCATGCAAAGTTCAATCATTCTGTTGGCAACCACCGACGAGATGCGCAGCCGTGCTATGGGTACGTTGGTGCTGGCGATTGGCTCTGATCCACTCGGCAAGCTCCAGACTGGTTATTTGGCGGAACACTTCGGCGCAGCGCCGGCTGTTGCGCTGCAAGCGGTCATTGCGCTGATCGCACTGGTCTTGATCGGTGTAACCTTGCCGGGGCTCCGGCGCCCGTTGGGCAACTCTTCTAATTCCTAAGCAATGTCCCGAACTTCCGAATTCTATGATTTTGAGCCGGCCTTACTTAGGCAAGTTTTGGACGTCGATTACCGACACTATTTATATCAACACGATTCACATATAAACATGACTCACATCAAGGAGATGAAGCGTGGAGTATATTAATTTTGGAACTGCCGGTGTGAAGGTTAGCCGTTTGGCCTTGGGGCTGGGCTTGCGCGGCCAAAAGGATGAAAACGAGGCGCAGCGGCTCATCGAACATGCTATCGACCAGGGAATCAACTTGATCGATTGTGCGAATGTCTACGGCCCGATGGATGATCGTGCCAATATTGGCCGCTCTGAAGTGGTGTTGGGGCGAGTCCTCAAGAGCAAACGTGACGATGTGGTGATTACGTCGAAGGTGCACGGTCGGATTGGCCCCGGCCCGAACGATGCCGGCTCGTCGCGTTACCACATCATGCGCGAGGTTGAGCGCTCGCTGCGGCGTTTAGACACCGATCATCTGGATGTCTATCTGGTGCATGGTTTTGATGAGGCAACGCCGCTCGAAGAGACCGTCCGCGCCCTGGATGATCTGGTGCGCTCGGGGAAGACTCGCTATATCGGCTGTTGTAATTATGCTGCTTGGCAAGTGTGTCGTGCGTTATGGACCGCGGACACCTTGTTGGCAACCCCCTTCATGTGTGTGCAAAACCCCTACAGTTTGCTTAATCGCCGGTTGGAAATGGAGATGTTCGGCCTGGTACGCGATCGCGGATTGGGCGTCATGGCTTATAGTCCGCTGGCCGTTGGTCTGTTGAGCGGGGCCTACAAGCCGGGTGAATTGCCGCCAGCGGGTACCTTGTGGGCAACGCGCCGCAAAGATCGCTATGGTCAGACCATGCAAGGGGTCGTTGCGGAGGTGGTTGGCTCTGTCAATCAGGCGGCGGCCGACTTGGGGAAAACCCCGGCGCAAGTGGCTATTGCCTGGGTGCTTTCTCACCCAGAGATCACCTGTGCGATCAGCGGGGCTGACACGCAAGCCCAGTTGGATGATGTGTTGGGTGGTGTAGGTTGGGAATTGCCGGCCGAGCTGCGCCAACAATTAGACGAGGTGTCATCCTCAATGACAATGATTTTGGATTGAGGTTGGTTGATTGATGATGTCCGGTGGGCAGTGGCTGTTAGACTACCGCCCCCGGACAAGAAGGAGTGAACAATGCACGCTTTTCAGATAGGGTGTTGCGCTACGATCGAGCAGGCACCGCTGGCGCGCCAGGCTGGCTTTGACTATCTTGAATGCCCACTGGTTTCACTGCTCCCAGAGGCTGATGATGCTGCGTTTGCCTTGGTGCAAGCTCGTTATGAACAAGCTGAATTGCCAGTTCGCGCCTTTAACATCTTTTTGCCCAGCGATCTCAAAGTGGTCGGCCCGGAGGTGGACCCGCTGCGGAGTGCCCACTATGTGCAACGTGCGTTGACTCGGGCATGGCGGCTCGGTGCGGAGATGATCGTCTTCGGCAGCGGCCGGTCGCGCATGATTCCACCCGGTTTTGATCGGGAGCAGGCGCTAAACCAACTTACCATTTTTCTCCATCAAGTAGCCGATGCTGCCGAAGCCCACAACTTGACGGTTGCCATCGAACCGTTGAATCGCAAAGAATCCAACATCCTCAATAGCGTGGCCGAAGCCGTGGCCTTGGCCGAGCGCGTCAATCGACCATCCATTCGGGTATTGGCCGATTTTTATCACATGGATGAAGAAGGGGAGCCGCTCAGTGAGTTGGTTCGTCACCAGGCTTGGCTGGCCCATATTCATGTGGCCGACACCGAACGATTGGCGCCAGGGACAGGGCACTATCCTTACCCAGAGTTTGCTGCGGCGTTGGCAGCTGCCAAGTATACCGGCATGGTTTCGATGGAATGTCGCTGGGGCGATTTTGCGGCTGAAGCGGGGCCAGCCGTGAGCTTCTTGCGCCAGGCTTTGATCCCGCCTGCAACGTCCTAGTTGGTGTTACTTGCGGGCGAGGAAGATCAGATTGCTGTGGCTATCGTTGAAGTCGGCATGGGTCCAATCGCCCTTGACTTGCACTGTATGAAAGCCAGTCTTCTCGAGCATGAGGAGCATCTCGTGCTTGTAATACCAGCGCTCATGGGCATCAAAGATCTCTTCAGCCACGACAGCGCCATTGTGAATTTGTTGATAACGCCGCTTGGCGAACAATAGCTGTTCAACACGGTCGATCTTAAGGCGCATCAACTGTTGGGCAATGATGCTCCCATCGGGATGCTCTTGCTGCCCAATCTCACCCCATTCACCCCAGGCACCAAGTGGTTTGGCCGACAGAGGTTTCCCTTCGCTAAATGGCCAAAGCAGGTTGAAGACCAACAAGCCCCCATCAACCAAATGGGCATTGATCCGCACCAGGGTTTCCCACGCTTCATTGAGACTGATGACCGAAGAAAATAAACCACCCGTGATGAAGATGGTGGTGTAGCGGCGCGGCAAGTCCAGCTGTTGCATCGCCTGCTGGTAGATCTGGGGATTGAGCCGCAGTTGCTTGGCCTTTGCTGTACAGCGGGCCAGCATATCAGCGGATGTATCGATGCCATCAACATCGAAGCTTTCACGCAGGAGGCGTAGTAATAAGCGTC
>CAZMRA010000006.1:0-13405 GCA_964568485.1 uncultured Caldilineaceae bacterium
AGCTAAAGATGCGCCATAAACTCGGCAAACTTTGGCGGATTGTTTCAGGTTTTGGTGGCTGTTTGGCGGACTTCGCAGCGTTAGGAATAGCAAGTCTAGGCTTGCCTTGTGCGGGCTCATCCACAGCTGTAGGGTGGGATGGCAGTGCTTCGGGGTCGCTTGTTGGCTGTTCCTCGCTCACGGGTAATGTTGCTCGGGCATGCTCCAAAATCTGCCGTGCCACATGATTCCACGTGTGGTTGGCGCGGATTGTGCGGCGAGCCGCTTCGCCGAGTTCAGCTGCCAACCAAGGATCGGCTTGGAGGCGGCCCAGCGCTTCGGCCAGGGCACGGGCATCACCGGGCGGGGAGAGGAGGCCATTCACGCCATCTTCAATCAAATCGGTGAGCTGCCCGATGTTGCTGGCCACTGTCGGCAGGCTGGCGGCCATATATTCGTAGACTTTAAGCGGCGAGAAATAGAAATTCTCCAGGTCGGGGTAGGGCGCAACCGCGGCATCCATCGAGGCCAGCCACGTCGGGATCTGCTCCGGATCAACTGCGCCGGTGAAGTGCGCATCGGCGAGTAAGCCGCGCTCTTCCAGCGTTTCAATCATCGATTCGCGGCATGGACCATCCCCAACAATCAGCAATCGTGAGCCCGGGTAGGTGCGCTTCAGGAGCATGAACGCATCGACCAGCACATCTAGGCCATGCCAAGCCTTCAAGGTGCCCACAAACCCGACTGTGAAGGTTCCGGGTATGTGGGGTAGCGCCGGTTCTACATCTTTGCCAAAGCGAGTTGGATCAACGCCATTGGGCAAAACATGAATCCGCCCTTGAGCTTCGCGAAAGTTGTTCAGATAGGCGGCCACGCCGGCGGAGACGGGCAACAAGACCGTGGCCGCACCAAATACACGTTCGGCGACGGTCTGTGCGCCTGCTTGATCCACCAAGCTGCGGTGTTTAGCCTGTTCTTCGATCAACGGGGCATTCACTTCGAGCAGGCCAGGGATGCCGCGGTCGCGGGCAAACTCCATGCCTGCATAACTCCACAACGAATAGCGCTCGTAGATCAGATCAAACGGGCCCGTAGAGGCGAGTGCACGGTGCAGCGCCTCGTTGGCAGCCAGCGCGGCGGCTTCGCGTTGGGCTGGTTCCCCTTTGCGGATAGCGGGCAAGGTATGGACGACAACATCTTCCAGCCCGTCCGGTGGATCGCCCCCCAGCCGTGGGGTGAACAATTCCACTGTTGCCCCTTGTCGGTGCAGGGCGCGGATCACTTCTTGCACGTGGATTGATGCGCCTTTGTTGCCAAAAACCGGAATGCCTAAGTCAGCAGAGATATAGGCAATTTTCATAAAAGAGCCTCCAGGGCTGGCAAGGCGGTAGCCTCAACCAGCGACGTTTCGTACAAAGAACGGAGCTGTGCACTATTCTGATGAATGTCGAATTGACTTTCGATCAACGACCGCGCGTTCTGGGCCAGGCGCATGCGCAGCGCTGGATCAATCAGGAGATGTTCGAGCGCTGCGGCCAAACTGGCAGGATCGCGCTGGGGGACCATCAGCCCGGTTTGATTGTGTTGCAACACTTCGGGAATGCCCGTGACATCGGTAGAGATGCAGGGTGTGCCCAGCGCCATGGCTTCGAGCAAAACCGTGGGCAGACCATCGCGGTTGCCATCCGCACCAATCACGCATGGGGCAGCAAAGACCGCTGCCGATTGCACATGGCGAATGACCTCACTTTGCGGCTGGGCACCCAGCAAACGCACGATCTTCTGCAATCCCAGTTGGTTGAGCTGCGCTTGTAAGGGCTCGGCCAGTTCCCCGTCGCCGAGAATGTCACAGCTGAAGTCATCAAAGCGTTGGGCCAACAAGGCGCACGCCGAGATCAGCACATCCATCCCTTTCTTTTCGACTAGCCGGCCCACGCTGACGATGCGACGGGGGCGCTCTTCGGGTGATTGCCAGGGGAAGCGTTCCAATTCCATCCCGTTATAGATTCGCGTGACGCGACTAGCAACATCTCCAAAGCGGCTGCGCAAATAGGCCAAGTTGTAGTCGCTGACTGTGATCACATGGGCGGCATCTTGCAATTTGCGTTGCAGATCGCTGTTGATGACGTTCTCATGAAAGATGTCTTTGGCGTGGGCAGTGAAGAGATAGGGCAAGCCGGTTAGCTGATGGACGAGCCAAGCCACGGTCGTGGCGACAGTGCCAAAATGGGCGTGTATGTGGGTAATGCCACGCTGTTGACAGATGCGCGCCAATTCGAGCGCTTGGCAGATGTCGCTGACCTCCAAAACTACTTCGCTGTTGAGCGCCTGCCACAAGTTAGGGTACTGTTGGTGCGCTTGTTGTAATGTCTGCCAAAATTGATTGGCGCGTGGCTCTTTGGCCGAGATATAGCTGACCGGGGCTTGTACACGCGCATAGTTTTCATGGAAACGTCCTTCGTTGGAGGAGCGCAACGAATAGATTTCCAGTGGCAGGCCAGCAGCTTCGTGTGCCAAAATCTCGTTGACAATAAAGGTCTCCGAAAAGCGTGGATAAACTTTTAAAAGATATGCCACACGCAGTTGATTGGCGGCCATAGAAATTCTCCTCGACTCAATTCGCATAAGAAAGATTAAGTGGTCTAAGGGCTTGGAGATTGTTCAGGCATCTCCTACCCGCTGACCAAAAGGCAAACGCTCGGTGTCAACGCTCAGACCGTTGGCCCCGCTGGACAGTTGACGGGGCAGGCACACGTAGCGCGATAACTTCGAACCGGCTTCAGTGATTAGGCATAAATCGCCTCACGCGCCACCAATTCGCTGGCCAAATCCGGTAGCCGCGTAAACCCATTCATATCGATGGCCTTGTGTGTGGTAGGCGCAGTTGGATCGGTCGTGGCCAACCAGCGACTCAGGCGTTGCGGTGACAGATCGTCGGGGTGCAGCACATCTAACAGACCGAGCGACTGCAACCGTTCGGCGCGGATCCACTGCTCCTGGCGTGGTTGGGTGCGCGGCACAATCAACGCTCGCTTGTGGAGGGCCAAAATCTCGCAGACCGAATTGTAGCCCCCCATGGAGACCACATAATCTGCTTGCCGCAACAAAGGGCCCGGATCATTGACAAACTCGCGCACTTGGAGCTGCGGATTGTGTTGCGCGAGCCGTTGGATCTGCTTGCGCTCGGCGCGGGGCATAAATGGCCCGGTCAAGAGAATGCCCTGCATATTGGGCGGCAATTGGGCGCTGACAAAGGCTTGAGCCAAACCCACCCCATCTTGTCCGCCACCTACCATACAAAGGGCGGAGCGTTGCCCTGGCCGCTTGAGGATGCGCTGGGTGCGATGGTTGAGCTTCGCATCTTGCGCCGACCGATCCAGATAGCCGGTGTAACGCGCCTTGCTGGCTAAGCTGGCTTCCCATCCATATTCACGCACGAGATCATAGACTTGTGGATCGCCATAGACCCACACGGCATCATAGTAGCGCTCGACTAGCTCGGCACTGTGGCTCTGTTCCCATTCTCGGCGGGCGACAGCGGGTTCGTCTAGGATATCACGCAGCCCGAGTACGCAGCGGGTATGGCCATGTGCATGTAGTGACTCAAGTGCGGGCAGCAGCTCGTTGCCAAAGCCATTGGCCACCTTATCGACGATGAGCAGATCCGGCTGGAATTGTTCAAGCGCGTGCTTGATCACGCTGCTCCGGAGAGCAATTAAATCGTCGAGGGGCATTGATAAAGTGCGCGGGCCATAGTGGCCATGAGCATCTTTGCTAACACTGGGCAGCGACAACAGATCGGCTCCAGGTGGTAGGGTAAAGGCTGCACCTACCTGAGCACCAGAGATTAATAACGTGGTTGGCGTAGGTTCAATCTGACTGAGTGCATGAGCAATTGCTAGGTTGCGACGAATGTGTCCCAAGCCCTGCGTATCATGGGAGTAAAGCGCTACCCGTAATTGTTGATGTTTGCTCTCATTCATATCCTGAACACTCCTTTTTCGGGCCACTGTATGTTCCCTCAGTTCGTTGGAGGGGAAGACAGGCCTCTCCGCTAGCATATCGTACGATTTAACCGGCATTTGCCCACCAAGTGGGTGCTGACCACAACGCCGATTGAACTGTCACACATGCAAGCGGTGTGATAAATCAATGGGCAATTGTTAATCGACTTATGCGCGTACTACCATAGATAAATACACGAGATTGCGATACACTAAAGATATAGAATTTTTTTTGTTGATTTTTGGAGAGGATTTTCGCTGAGGAAAAGGGAGTTGAAGGTCCGCAGAGAACTCATAAATACAGATGCTCAGACCCCGAAGCTTGGTTAGCCCGAGACCTCATGTTGGGCTGATGGCGTCGAGAAGATCTGCTTAAGCGGACGGGAGCAGCTGAGGCATGACGTTTAGTGGAGGCTGTGTTATACTCGAATCACATCACCACCATAATCTTAAAGGAGTTGACGTTGACATCACCAATTCATGTGTTGGGTATGGTCGGCAGCTTGCGTCGTAAATCGTACAACAAGCTGTTGTTGCAAGTTGCTGGAGAAAACTTACCACCTGGCATGACGCTTGAGAACTTCGATCTGGCACCCCTGCCGATGTATAACGAGGATCTCGAAGTCGATGGATTGCCCCTGCCGGTGCGCGAGTTTCAGGATCGTTTGGCCGCGGCTGATGCGTTTGTGTTTGTCACCCCTGAATACAACTTTTCGATCACTGGTGCGTTGAAGAACGCGTTGGATTGGGCTTCACGGCGCATGAGTGATGGCAGCCCTTCGCCGTTGACGGATAAGCCCGCTGCGATCTTTGGCGGTGGTGGGCGCTTGGGCACGGCACGCGCCCAGTTACACCTGCGCGACATTTTGATCCACAACAATGTCCATGTGTTGAATGTTCCCCAGGTGTATGTGATTGGCGTGCGTTCCCACTTTGACGAAAATGGCAAGCTCATTACCCCGGCTGTGCAAGAGCAGCTTGCCCAGTTGATGGACGGCTTAGCAAACTGGACACGCCGCCTGCGCGGTTATTGATTTGAATCATCCACAAAAACAGCTCTATCCTGCTACCTGACTGGCTAGCAGGATAGAGCTGTTTTTGAAGTCCGGCTGAAAAGCACTACGTTCTACTTACCTTTAGCTAGCTTTTTCTTCCATTCACCACTCCGCGTCCCCATAAAAATCACCATGATCGCGCTGGACAAAGGCATCCACTTGGGCGCGAATATCGCCCAGGCGGAAGTGTGGCCCATGACCGGGATAACAGACGGTTTCGTCGGGCCAGGTGAGCACGACGGTCCGCAAGGTATGCAAGGTAGTGCTGAAGGCTTCGGGCGAACGCGTGCGGCCGGGACCGCCCGCAAAGATGGTATCGCCGACGATGGCACGAGTATCGTCTTGCAGCACAAAGCAGATCTGGTCATCGATATGGCCGGGCGCTTCGTAGACTTGTAATTTGTGGGCGCCAACGGTCACTTCGTCGCCGGTGGTTAAGGTGCGGTCCAGCGCAAAGCCATTCTTGATCGCATTCGGGTGGCCAAAGGTTGGCACCCCCAAGCGTTGCTGCATCTCGGCCAGCGCACCGACGTGATCTGGATGTGTATGGGTCAGCAGAATGGCGATCGGCGTACTGCCTGCCAACATCTCCTGCAGGCTATCGGGATCCGCGCCCGGATCAAACAAGACACTCTGCCCGGTATGTGGACAGATCAACGCATAGGTGTTCATCGGCCACGGCCCAACTGCCCGGCTGCGTAATTCCAAACGTTCGTCACTCATGGGATTCTCCTTATGTGCCTATTAGCAAGGCAGTAGGCGCTGCGCTTGGGCAGTGCTGGCTTCCGTGTTACCTAGCGCTTTCAGTTCACAAAATTGTAGCCGATCAGTCGGCCGTGACCCATTCTTCAAACCGCCGATATTGGCTCTGATAGAGATTGGCGTAGAAGCCACCTTCGGCCAATAGGCTTTCGTGCGTCCCCCGCTCGATGATGCGGTGATCGTTGATCACCAATACCTGGTCGGCGTTGCGGATCGTGCTGAGCCGGTGGGCGATCACAAAGGCGGTGCGCCCTTCGAGTAGCCGCAACAGCGCCTCTTGAATCTGGATCTCGGTGCGGGTATCGACGCTGCTGGTCGCTTCGTCGAGGATCAAGATGCGCGGATCGGCCAAGATCGCCCGAGCAATAGCCAACAATTGGCGCTGCCCCTGGCTGAAGTTGTGTCCCTGCTCCGAAACGTGGGTCTGATAGCCCTGCGGCAAGAGGCGGATAAAGCGGTCGGCATTGGCCAGGGTCGCCGCGTGGATTACTTCGTCATCCGTGGCATCCAACCGCCCGTAGCGAATGTTTTCCATCACCGTGCCGGAGAAGAGGAAGGTATCTTGCAGCACAATGCCGAGCTGCGAGCGCAAGGAAGCTTGTTGGATCGAGCGGATATCATGGCCGTCGATGGTGATCGAACCGGCGGTGACATCGTAAAAGCGGCTGAGCAGACTGATGATCGTGGTCTTGCCGGCGCCAGTGGGGCCGACGAGGGCAATCGTCTCCCCGGGGCGGGCCTCCAGCGAGACATCTTGCAAGACAGGCTTGCCGGGTTCGTATTCAAAGCTGACGTGCTCAAAGACCACGTGGCCTTGAATATTGGCCAGCGGTTTGGCCTCGGGTGCATCTTGTACCTGCGGCTGCTCGTCGAGTACCTCGAAGATGCGTTCAGCGCCGGCCATGGCCGATTGCAGTTGGTTGTACAACATGGCAATCGCCCGCATCGGCCGGAAAAAGTTCATAATGTAGACCACGAAGGTGGCGATCACGCCCACTTCGACGATGCCGCGCAAGGCGAGCCAACCGCCGAGCAGCGCGGTGGCCGCAATGGTGATGGTGCTCATGGTGGTGAACATCGGGCCGAGGCTAGCGATGATCACATCCGCTTTGATGCCGGCGTCGCGACTAGCCGCGTTGGCGACCATAAATTTCTCGACCGTGTCGGTTTCGCGGGCAAAGGCTTTGACCACGCGCAACCCGGCGATGTTCTCTTCCATCACTGTATTGAGCGCGCCCAAATTGCGCTGCACATTGCGAAACGATTGGCGACTACGCCGCGTCACTTCACCGGTGATCCACAACATGATCGGCAAGATGAGCGTGGTGCCCAGCGCCAACTGCCAGTTGAGCCAATACATCGAAATCATGATGCCACCGAACATCAGGATATTGCTCGAGAATTCGGTCAAGCCGTTGGAGAGGGCGCTATTCAGCGCTTCGGTATCGTTGGAGACTCGACTCATCAAATCGCCCACGCGATGATTGTCGTGATAGGCCATCGAGAGCGATTGAATGTGTTTGAAGAGCACGGCGCGAATATCCGCCACGAGCCGCTGCCCCAGCCCCACCATCAGCAAGCCTTGAATGATGTTGGCGATGCCGGCGCCGATATAGACCAGTAGCATCCACAGGCTGATGCGGATGGTGCCCGGTAGATCGCCCGGAATGATGTGCTGGTCAATTGCTTGGCCGAAGAGGATCGGGCCGATCAAGCCCAAGAGGGTGCTGACAACCACCAAACCGGCGACGCCAACCAACCGTGCTCGGTATGGTTTAAGATAGCTGAGCAAACGACTCACGGTGTCCCCGGTGTTTTGGGCGGCTTCACCCGTCAGCCGGCCACCACCGTGCATACCCAGGCGTACAACGGGGCGCTCTCCACTGTTGTTGCTCATGCTGTTTGCCCTCCTGCCAAACCGGTCAACGGCGCATGTTCGCCGAGTTGCGAGTAGTAAATCTCTTGATAAATTGGACTGTTGGCCAGCAGTTCGTGATGTTTGCCCTGCGCCACGATCCGCCCGCGGTCCAACACGAGGATCAAGTCGGCGCCCAAGACACTGTTGATGCGCTGGGCAATGATGAAGGTCGTGCGCCCGCGCATCAGTTCATCTAAGGCTTGTTGCAGCCGGTATTCGGTCTCCATATCCAGCGCACTGGTGCTGTCATCCAGAATCAGGATGCTCGGCTGGATCAACAGCGCCCGGGCAATGGCAATGCGCTGTTTTTGGCCGCCCGAAAGATTCATGCCCCGCTCTTGCACTTCGCTGTCATAACCCTCTGGCAGGCGCATAATAAAGTCGTGGGCTTGGGCGGCGGTCGCTGCGGCGATCACCTCGTCCAGCGTGGCGCCCGGGCGGCCGTAGGCGATATTCTCGCGGATGGTGCCGCTAAAGAGCGTGTTCTGCTGCAGCACCATGCCGATCTGCTTGCGCAAGGTGGGCACATCCCACTCGCACACATCCACATCATCGATCAGGATACGCCCACCGGTGACGTCATAAAAGCGGGGGATCAAGTGCACGAGCGAACTCTTGCCCGAGCCTGTTGCCCCGAGCAATGCCACCTGTTGACCAGCTTTGACCTCGAAGCTCACTTCGTGCAAGACTTCGTACGCGGCCGGTGCTGTGTTGCCGTTACGGTGATAGCCATTCTGCGCACCGTTGGTGCCAAAAGGCGGGTGAGCGTCGGCATCCTCAGGCGCGGTTTGGTAATGGAAGCTGGCGCGCTCAAAGCGGACATTGCCTTCGATGCGCACTTGGCGAGGCTGCGCCGGCGGCCGAATCGCCGGTTCCGTGGCCATCACTTCGAGATAGCGCTCGGCCGAGGCTTCGGCGCGAGAGACCATGGTTAGCATGTTGCTGAGTAAGAGCAAGGGCGCCATGCCGATCATCAAATAGTTGTTGAAGGCGACCAATTCCCCAACGCTGAGCCGGCCGTTGAGCGTATCGATCCCGCCCCACCAGAGGATGGCCACCGAGCCCAGGCTGGTGATCAGCGTCAAGATGGGCGAGGCCAAAGCCAGCAAATAGCCCGCTTTGATGTTTTGGCTCATAAAATCTTCGCTGGCTTTTTCAAATTGCTCCACGGCATGTCGTTCGCGCACGTAGGCTTTGACCACCTGCACGCCGGCTAAATTTTCCTGTACCAATGTGTTGAGGATGGCGAGCTTCTGCTGCACCAGCGTGAAGAGTGGTTGGGCCAACTTCATGATCGTGCGGATGACCACCCCGGCCACGGCGAGCAACACGAGCACAACCAGCGAAAGCCGGGCATCGGTGGCGATCATCATGATCACGCTGCCCACGATCATCAGGATAGCGCGCAGTAACAAGGCGACCCCCGCGCTGGTGAACATGCGCACGGTATCGACATCGCTGGAGAGCCGCGTCATCAATTGGCCGGTCTGCATCTGATCCAAATTCGCAAACGAAAAGCGTTGAATGTGGGCGAACAATTCGTTGCGCATGTCGAAGGCCAGCCACTGCGAGAGCTGCGCCCGGTAATAGCCTTGGCCCAGCGTCGCCAGCGCGCCGAGTACTGCGGAGCCCAACATGATTAAGGCGCCCCATTGAATGGCGGCCATATTGCCAGCGCGGATGCCATCGTCGATGATCCGCCGCAGCAGCCACGGCACGAGCAATTCCATCGCCACGGGTAAAACCACCAACACCAGCCCCATAAAGAGAATAAACTGATAGGGGCGCAAAAATCGCGCCATCTGTCGTAATGAACTCATTCCGCCTCCGGGACGTCCATCAAACGTAAAAGATCCGTTAACGCGCTATCGATCGCCGCAATTTGTGCGGGGGGCAAGGTGGGCAAGCGCCGACGCAACAAGACGATTCCGCCCATAGGCGTTTCTGCCGCCAACGCCGCCCCAGACCCGGTTAGCGACACGATCACCACGCGATTGTCTTCGGTCGAACGGGTGCGTCGCACTAGATTTTTTTCTTCCATGTTGCTGAGCACCGTTGAGGCCACACTGGGGCTGCAATAGAGATATTCTTGCACTTGCCCCACGGTTGCCGAGCCAGTTTCGGCCAAGAATCGCAGCACGGAAAACTCGCGGGGCAAAATCCCCCGTTCATCCACTTGGCGCGCATACTGGCGGAGATAGCGATACAGCCGCAGAAATTTCTGGACGGTCTGCCCCGCCAATTCAGTCGATGAGTCGTTTGGCTCCATTGTCCTCCTGGGTTGATTGATAGTGGGGAAAATGTTTCGGTATAAAACATTTCGTTAACGATATAATAGATCGGCACAGTTGGGTTGTCAACCGCGCGTGATGCGGTCATTGCTGGTCGGCTGGTGGCGATTGTGGGCCCTAACCTTGCGCTTGCCTGATTTTTCATCAACGTTTGAGCAAAACTTCAATACTTCTTAACAACTTTCTGTTAGGGTAAAGAGGTTCAGAAACAGAAAGGAGAACCATGATGAAATCGTTGGGCAAGTTCGAACGTTATCTGATCGAAGAGTTTTACGATGATTACCGTGAAGGAACGTTGAGCCGACGCTCGTTCATCCGCCGGGTGGCTTTCATCACCGGCAGCATGACCGCGGCATCGGCAGCCATGTTGGCGGTCGGTTGTCAGCCGATTGAGGTGCCGCCGCCCGGAGCCACCATCCCGCCCGCGGAGGGTACGCCGACACCCGCCGCTGAAGCAGAAGATGGTGCTGTGCCAGGCGCGCAAAGTCCCCTCTCTGTGCCCGCTAACGACCCCTCCGTGAGCGGCGAGACTGTGACTTTCGTGAGTGGTGCGGATGAGATCGGCGGCTATCTGGCCCAGCCAGCTGCCGAAGGTGTTTACCCGGTTGTGCTCGTCTGCCACGAAAATCGTGGCCTCACTCCCCACATTGAAGATGTTGCCCGCCGTTTTGCCAAAGAAGGCTATGTGGCGCTGGCGCTGGATCTGCTCTGGCGCGAGGGCGGCACCGCCAACATCGACAACGATGAACGCCCCGGCATGTTGACCGGCGCGGGGATCGAGCGCCATGTGAGCGATTTCCAGGCCGCCTTGAGTTACGTGCAAGGCTTGGAAACGGTCGACCCCGAGCGCGTCGCCATGACCGGTTACTGTTTTGGCGGCGGCGTCACCTGGGCTTGCGCCACGGCCATCCCCGAATTGAAAGCGGCCGCGCCCTATTATGGCCCCGCGCCCGATCTGGAAGCGGTTCCCAATATCCAAGCGGCGGTCTTGGGCGTTTACGCCGAGCAAGACGAGCGCATCAACGCGGGCATTGAACCCTTGCAAGCCGCGCTCGATGCAGCAGGCATTACCTATCAGATCAACATCTACCCCGGCGTGAATCATGCCTTCCATAACGACACCGGGGAGCGTTATGACGAAGAGCAAGCGTTGCAAGCTTGGGAAGATACCTTGGCCTGGTTTGCGCAATACGTTTAAGCGCACTTCGGGGCCCAACCTGGGTCTGCAGGGTTGAGCCCCGAATTTGCCGCATGGCCGCGCTGCGAGCAGACAACCATTCTCGGCCGCGTCGGCCATCAAGAGTGGCAAAGTTCATCCAATTGTTGCTGAGGCACCCAAGGGCAGTTATTGGATGCGGCCTTTTTGAATTGGGCTCGTTCAGGTATACTGCGCTGCAAAAGCAAGAGATCACAGTCTTGCTGAAAGCTTCCCACGCTCGATGGAGATGCGCATGCGCCAATTGTTCACGACACTCGGACCCAAACGCGCCGATGAAGTGGGGCTCATCCTGCCTCACGAGCATATTTTTGTCGATCTCGGCCCAATCGGCGAGGCCGCCTATCAGTACGCTGACCCGGCGGAGGTGGTGCGGGTGATGAGCCCTCACATTGCCGCTATCCAAGCGCAGGGTGTGACCGTACTAGTCGAATGTACGCCCGAAGGTGTGGGCCGTCGTGCCGACATCGACCGGGCGGTTTCTGAGGCCACTGGCTTGCCCGTAGTGGTGCCGACTGGCATCTATCGCGAACCGTGGGTACCGCCCTGGGCCCACGCGGCCAGTGAGGATGAACTCTACGAATGGATGCTCAACGAATTGACCGGCCAGATTGGTGATTCGGGCGTGCAAGCGGCCTGGATCAAAGTCAGTGCTGGGGATGATGGCATCACGCCAGTCGAGGCGAAGATCTTGCGCGCGGCTGCGCGGGCAGGAGCCGCCACGGGCGCCATCATCGGCAGCCACACGATCCGCGGGCGCGTGGTCACCGAGCAGCTCGACATCCTGAGCGCCACTGGTTATACGCCCGAACGCTTTATCTGGATTCATACTCAAGCCGAGCCTGATTTTGAGCTGCACCTGGCGATGGCGCGGCGCGGCTGCTGGTTGGAGTACGACAGCATCGGCAATCAGGAGCTAGGTGACCAGTGGTTCATCGAACACATCTTTCGCCTGCTCGACGCTGGATTTGGCGAGCGCCTGCTGCTCAGTCACGACCGGGGTTGGTATGATCCTTCCAAGCCGGGTGGCGGTACCCAGCTCCCCTACACCTATTTGGTCGATCAATTTTTGCCTGCCTTCCGCCAGGCCGGCGCCGACGAGGCAACCATCCGTCAACTGACCGTGACCAATCCGTTCCAGGCCTATGCTCGTTAATTCAGTGTAGCTGGTTGTTGATTCCCTCATCCATCACCGAGTTTGATCCATGTCGCAGATCTTCCCGTCTAGCATGAATCTCATCGCCAAATTGAGTGTGGTGGCGATTCTGTTATTGCTGATCGGGTTGGCACTCTTCGGGTATTTGCTGATCCGCTCGCCGTTGATGACCGGCGTTGGTGTGCCGGTGGCCCAGCCCGTCCCTTATAGCCACGCCCTGCACGTGGGCGAATTGGGGTTGGATTGCCGCTATTGTCACACCGCTGTTGAAACCAATGCCTCCGCTTCGTTGCCCTCGACCGAGAATTGCATGGGCTGTCATCGCCAAGTGGCCAGCGATTCGCCTGCCCTGGCCCTGGTGCGGGCGAGCTTCGAGCAGAACCAACCTATTCTTTGGAACCGCGTGCACGATCTGGCCGATTTTGTTTACTTTGATCATGGCATTCACGTGCAGCAGGGCGTCGGTTGTGAGACGTGCCACGGGCGGGTAGATCAGATGGCGGTGGTGGCCAAGGCCGAGACCTTACAGATGAGCTGGTGCCTGGATTGCCACCGCGAACCCGATCGCTTTGTGCGGCCACGCAGTGAAGTTTTCACCATGGGCTGGACACCGCCAGTGGATCAGGCGATCTTGGGGCCGCAATTGGTGGCCGAGCATGGCATTCGGACCACAGGATTGACCGATTGTTCGGTCTGCCATCGGTAAGTCGAGAGCGCAGGTACAGGGGTATGACAGAAAATCGGTTAGATTTGGCGACGATCCAAGCACGTTTGCGCGGCGCACAGGGACCCTTCTATTGGCGCGGTCTGGAAGAATTGGCCGATACACCCGCCTTTCAAGAGTTCTTGCAGCGTGAATTTCCCCGTCAAGCCGCGGTGTGGACCGATGGCATGAGTCGGCGCCACTTCCTCAAGTTGATGGGGGCCTCGCTCGCTTTGGCCGGGCTCACGGGATGCACGGTGCAGCCCGCCGAGACCATTGTGCCCGCGGTCTTGGAACCCGAGCAGGCACCGGTGAGCGATG
>CAZMRA010000006.1:13415-39834 GCA_964568485.1 uncultured Caldilineaceae bacterium
ACTGCCATGCAACTGGGCGGGTATGCACTAGGCTTGTTGGCCCACAGCTACCAAGGTCGCCCCACCAAACTCGAAGGCAATCCCGACCATCCCGCCAGTTTGGGCGCTACCGACGCCTGGGCGCAAGCGTCGATCCTCACCCTGTACGACCCTGACCGTTCCCAAGTCATCACCCACGAGGGCGCGCCTAGCACCTGGGCAGATTTTCTGACCGCGTTGCAGAGTGCGCTGGAACCGTTGCGGGCCACAGGTGGAGCCGGATTGCGCATTCTGACCGAAGCGGTCTCTTCCCCGACGTTGGCCGATCAGTTGCAAACCGTGCTGGCGACCTTTCCGCAGGCGGTTTGGCACCATTACGAACCAGTCAACCGCGACAATGTCTATGCTGGGGCCGCGTTGGCCTTTGGCGAGCCGGTTGAACCGATCTACCACTTGGAGCAAGCGGCTGTCATCGTCTGCTTGGATGCCGATTTCTTGGCGACCTCGCCCGGGCGGGTGCGTTATGCGCGGGATTTTGCCGCGGGTCGCCCCGACAATCGCCTGTATGTGATCGAAAGTTCGCTCACCATCACCGGCGCGGCGGCGGATCACCGTCTGCCCGTGCGCGCCAGTCAGATCGAAAGTGTGGCTTGGCAGTTGGCGGCTGCGCTCGGCGTTGCTGGTGTGACGGAAGAGGCCAGCCCCGCGTCGCCCCTGCCCACGGAATGGCTCAACGCGCTGGTGGACGATCTGCAAGCCCATTGTGGAAACAGTCTGGTCATTGCTGGGGATGGGCAGCCCGCGCTGGTGCATGCGCTGGTGCATGCGATCAACGACGTGTTGGGCAATGTCGACCAGACGGTCACCTACAGCGAACCGGTCTAGGCAACGGCGACGTCGCACCTCGCATCGCTGCGCGAGCTGGTCACCGCCATGCAGGCTGGCGAAGTGGAAGTCCTGCTGATCCTCGGCGGCAATCCGGTCTACACGGCACCCGCGGAACTCAACTTTGCCGCGGCCTTGGCGCAAGTACCCACCCGCATTCATCTGGGCCTCTATGCCGATGAGACTAGCGCGCTTTGTCAGTGGCATCTGCCCGAAAGCCACTATTTGGAAAGTTGGAGCGATGGCCGCAGTTATGAAGGCACGGTCACCATCCAGCAGCCGTTGATTCAGCCGCTCTATGACAGCCACTCGGCGCACGAAGTGCTCGACGCGCTGATCAACCCGGAGCCGCGCCCAAGTTACGCCATTGTGCAGGCCTACTGGCAATCGCAACTGGGCGGGGCAGACTTCGCCACGGCCTGGGCCACCGCGCTGCATGATGGCTTGATTACCGATTCGGCGCTGCCGGCCAAGGCGGTCACGCTGCAAGTTGATTTTGCCGCGCAAAGCCGCACATCTGCACCGACGGACGAGCTGGAAGTGACCTTTGCGCCAGACCCGACCATTTGGGATGGCCGCTTTGCCAACAATGGCTGGTTGCAAGAACTGCCCAAGCCGATCACCAAGTTGACGTGGGAAAACGCCGTGCTGATCAACCCGCAGACGGCCGACAGCCTCAGCCTGACGCAGGGCGATCTGGTGGAAGTGACTATCCCGGCGGGTGGGTTCACGGGGCCAGTTTGGCTCTTGCCCGGCCAAGCGGCTGGTGTGCTCACCGTGCATCTGGGCTATGGCCGCACCGCCGCGGGGGTAGTGGGCAATGAGGCGGGCTTTTCCGCCTATGGCGCACGTCCGGCGAGTGAAGCGTGGTTTGTGTCAGCCGCGTCGGTGCGTAAGGTCGGTGCGGGGCATCCCTTCGCCACGACGCAAGGCCATCATAGCATGGAAGGGCGCCACTTGATCCGCGTCGGTACGGTGGCGGAATTCGCCGCGAACCCAGCATTTGCCCAGGCGCTGGATGGCCACGGCGAGGTGATTTCGCTCTATCCGAAGTACGAATATCCCGACAACGCCTGGGGCATGACCGTGGATCTCACCTCCTGTATTGGCTGCAATGCTTGTGTCACTGCTTGCCAAGCCGAAAACAACATCCCGATTGTGGGCAAAACGGAAGTGATCAACGGCCGTGAGATGCACTGGATCCGTATCGATACCTATTTTGAAGGTGAGACGCTCGACCAGCCGGCGGTTCATCATCAGCCGGTGATGTGTATGCATTGCGAAACTGCCCCGTGTGAGGTGGTTTGTCCGGTGGCGGCAACGGTGCACGACGCCGAAGGGCTCAACACGATGGTCTACAATCGCTGCGTGGGCACCCGCTATTGTTCCAACAACTGTCCGTACAAGGTGCGCCGTTTCAATTTCTTGGACTACAGCGGCACGGTCAGCGACAGTGTGAAGCTGCAATATAACCCGAATGTCACTGTACGGGCGCGTGGGGTGATGGAAAAATGCACCTATTGTGTCCAGCGGATCAGCGCGGCGCGCATCCGGGCGCAGATCGAGGGCCGCGAAATCGCCGATGGCGAGGTGGTGACTGCTTGCCAAGCTGCTTGTCCCACGCAGGCGATTACCTTTGGCAGTCTCAACGATCCGACGAGCGCGGTGGCGCAGCACAAAGCCTCGCCGCTTAACTATGGCTTGTTGACCGAGCTCAACACCAATCCGCGCACCAGCTACTTGGCCAAATTACGCAATCCCAACCCGGCACTGGCGTCATGAAACGCTGCTGCGTGGTGGATCACGGTTTGAATGCCTTTTAGGACTGGGCTGATTCTATGCAAAAGACAGGCTATCTGATCGGGCCGGGCCATTCCTTTCGCTCGATCACCGCAAAGATTACCGATATTGTCCTCGGCCGGCGCACGCCCAAACTGTGGTGGGTGGGGCTGGCGATCGGGCTGATCTGCGTGTTGATTCTCTTTTACGCGCTGGGCCAGCTCTTCCTGCGCGGGATCGGCATTTGGGGCAACAACCAGCCCGCCGGATGGGGCTACGACATCACCAACCTCGTCTGGTGGATCGGTATTGGCCACGCTGGTACTTTGATTTCGGCCATCCTGTTCTTGTTTCACCAAGAGTGGCGCACCTCGATCAACCGCTTTGCCGAAGCGATGACGATCTTTGCGGTCTCCTGTGCTGCGCTCTTCCCGCTGGTGCACTTGGGTCGTCCCTGGCTGGCCTATTGGATCTTCCCCTATCCCAACACCTTTGATCTCTGGCCGAATTTCCGCAGCCCGCTGGTTTGGGATGCTTTTGCGATTGGCACCTATGCGTTGGTCTCGCTGATGTTCTGGTTCATCGGCTTGATCCCCGACTTGGCCACCATGCGCGACCGGACGGAGAATCGCTGGCTTCGCTATCTCTACGGCATGTTGGCTTTGGGATGGCGCGGGGCGGCCAGCCATTGGCAACGTTACGACGCCGCCTATTTGCTCCTGGCCGCGCTGGCGACTCCGCTGGTGGTGTCGGTGCATTCGGTGGTCAGCCTTGACTTTGCCGTTTCGGTGATCCCCGGCTGGCACTCCACCGTCTTTCCGCCCTACTTTGTAGCGGGTGCCATCTTTTCGGGCTTTGCCATGGTCTTGACCTTGTTGATCCCGCTGCGCAAGGTCTACGGGCTGGAAGATTTCATCACAGAACGCCACTTGGACAACATGGCCAAGATCATGCTGGCGACGGGCCTCTTTGTCGCCTATGGCTATCTGACTGAAGCCTTCACGGCCTGGTATTCGGGCCATGAGGTCGAACGTTTCTGGCTCTTCAATCGCTCGTTTGGCCCGTATTGGTGGGCCTTTGCTGCTCTAATGCTCTGCAATATCCTGATCCCGCAGGCGCTCTGGTTCCGCTGGGTGCGGGTACAGCCAGTGGCGCTCTTTGTGGTGGCGATCGTCGTCAACATCGGCATGTGGCTGGAGCGTTATGTGATCATCGTGGTGAGCCTGCACCGAGATTTCCTGCCGTCGTCGTGGGGCATGTACGCCGGTACTTGGTGGGATCGGGCGACCTTTCTCGGGACGATTGGTCTGTTTCTCACGCTGATTGTGCTCTTCATCCGCGTGCTGCCCATGCTCTCGATCTTCGAACTGCGCCATCTGCTGGCGGAACAGCACGCCGATCCGGCCACTACGGATAGTGATACTGACCACGCCCCCGCTGTGGAGCAGCCAGCGCAGGCTGTCCAGACACCAGCCGCGCCACTCTACGGGTTGATGGCCGAGTTCACCACGCCGGAGCAATTGTTGACTGCGGCCCAGCGGAGTTACGCCGCTGGTTACCGCAAGCTCTCGGCCTATAGTCCCTTTCCCATTGCGGAATTGCCCGCCGCGCTGGGCTTACGGACTACGCGACTGCCCTGGCTCGCCTTGAGCGGCGGCATTCTGGGCGCGATTGTGGGCTGGGGCCTGCAATATTACGCCGCAGTGATCGACTATCCCCTCAACATTGGCGGGCGACCGCTCAATAGCTGGCCTTCCTTTGTGATTGTCGCCTTTGAGCTGACGATCCTCGGTGCGGCCGGCGCAACCGTACTAGGCATGTTATTGCGCAACGGCTTCCCCCAGCCCTATCATGCAGCTTTCAATGCCCCGCGTTTCAAGCTCGCTTCGCAAGATCGCTTCTTCTTGTGCATCGAGGCCGAAGATTCGCAATTCGATCTCGTGCGTTCGCGCCAGTTTCTGGAGGAATTGGCGCCCTTGGATGTGGTTGCGGTGGAAAGGTAACAAAGATGGCCGAAAATAAGACAAAACCTACGGACCAACCGGTGGCGGAATTTCTCGATAGCATCGAGGATGAACGCAAACGGACCGACAGCCGCATTATCGCGGCGCTGTTGCAAGAAGTAACGCAGACCGAACCTAAGATGTGGGGGAACATTGTTGGCTTTGGCGATCTGCATTATCGCTATGCCAGTGGTCGCGAAGGCGACTGGTTTTTGGCTGGCTTTGCCCCGCGTAAACAAAACCTGACGCTCTACATCTCGGGTGGCTTCAACCAATTTCCCGATCTGCTCGAAAAACTGGGCAAACATTCGCTGGGCAAAGGCTGTTTGTATATCAAAAAAGTGGCGGATATCGATTTGTCCGTCTTGCGTACTTTATTGGAACGTACCTTAGCCGCTGAACAGAATCAGGAAGCTGAATGAGCATCTGGATCACCCCGGCCCGACCGGATAGTAGCGAAGCGATCGCGTTGATCGCCGAGTTGGACGAATTACTAGATGGACTCTACCCTGCCGAAAGCCGCCACGGCTTCAGCGTGGAGAAATTACTCACCGAGCAAGTCAGCTTTTTTGTCGGCTATTATGATCAACAACCCGCAGCTTGCGGGGGAATCAAACTCTTCGGCCGCGACTTTGGCGAGATCAAGCGCATGTATGTCCGGCCGCAATTTCGGGGGCTGGGGCTGGCCAAGGCAATCTTGCAGGAATTGAGCAATTACGCCCAATCTCAGGGCGTTGCGGTCTTGCGGTTAGAGACCGGGATTCACCAAACCGAGGCGATTGGCCTTTACGAACGCATGGGCTTTGTGGCGATTGATCCATTCCCGCCCTATCGCCCTGACCCGTTGAGTCTTTTTTACGAAAAACGGCTGAGTTGATGGTATGAAGCTTGTCACCCGGGTACGCTCATTGGGATTGTTCATGCTGTTCGGCATCGGCTTGGGGCTGGCCGCTTGTGCGTTTGATATGCGCAACCAGCCGCGTGTCGATGCGCTCGAGGCCAGCACGTTCTTTGCCGATGGCGCGGCCCGCCGCCCTCCCGTCCCCGATACGGTGGCCCGCGGCGAGCTGCAACTGGATGAACATCTCTACACGGGGCGGGTCAATGGAGCCTTTGCCACGAGCTTCCCCTTCACCGTCACGCTCAGCGTGCTAGAACGGGGCCAAGATCGCTACGAGATCTTTTGCACGCCTTGCCACGGTGCGTTGGGTGATGGGCAGGGTGTGATCACCAACTACGGGCTGGAAGCGCCCACCTCTTTTCACGATCCGGGGCTGCGCGACGAGCCGGAAGGCTATTACTTTAACCTGATCACCAACGGCACTCGTACCATGCCCAGCTATGCCGGGCGCATCGCTCCCGCCGATCGCTGGGCGATCATCGCCTATATTCGGGCCTTGCAATTGAGTCAAAACGCCGATGTCAATCAGCTCTCGCCGGAGGATCTCGCTCAATTGGGCGTTGCCGACTCCCCGTAATGGAGCAGGCTGTTAGGGATTACGCATTTATGGCTGGACCTGTGCTCGAACGTCTACA
This sequence comes from uncultured Caldilineaceae bacterium, assembly GCA_964568485.1. Lineage (GTDB taxonomy): Bacteria > Chloroflexota > Anaerolineae > Caldilineales > Caldilineaceae > CFX5. The sequence continues at coordinate 19,598 of CAZMRA010000006.1, forward strand.
GCGAAATAGTCTGATCGTTGGCTTGGTGGCGAGTGGCCTGGCGTTGCTGGGGCTCTTCTTCTCGTGGGCGCATTTCTGGCAAGCGTACCTGCTGGCCTATCTCTTCTGGTTGGAGATCACGCTGGGCTGTTTGGGGCTTGTGCTGCTGCATCATCTCGTTGGCGGGCGCTGGAGTGCCCGCATCCGCCGTGTGCTCGAAGCTGGTATGATGACGCTGCCCTGGTTGGCGCTGCTCTTTCTGCCGCTGTTCATCGGTTTGCGCACACTCTACCCCTGGAGCGATCCAGCCTATGTGGCGGAGCACGCACTGGTGCAGCAGAAGGTGGGCTGGTTGAATATCCCCTTTTTCGTTGGGCGCTCGCTACTCTACTGGGCCATCTGGTTGGGGTTGGCATGGCTGCTCAATCGCTGGTCGCTGGCGCAAGATCAGGGTGATGCCGAACGAGCAACCCGTGCGTTACGCAGACTCAGCCCACCGGGCATGATCCTCTTTGGCGTGACGACGACCTTTGCCGCCTTCGATTGGATGATGTCGCTGGAACCGACCTGGTATTCGTCCATCTATGGCTTGCTTTTTATCATCGGGCAGGCGCTGGCCGCCCTGGCGCTGGCGATCCTCGGCATCGTGTTGCTGATCCGCCCGCCGGTTGCGGAGGCCGACTGGCGCAAGACGCTCAACCACCTGGGCAATTTCTTGCTGGGCTTTGTGATGATCTGGGCCTATTTCTCTTTTTCGCAATTTCTGATCATCTGGTCGGCGAATCTGCCCGAAGAAGCGATTTGGTATGTGCATCGGCTGCAAGGGGGCTGGCAACAGGTGGGTATCCTTCTGTTCAGCTTTCACTTTGGGTTGCCCTTTTTGTTGTTGCTGTCTCGGCGCATCAAGCGACAGGCTGGTTGGTTGCTGGGCCTCGCCGGCTTGATCTTTGCAATCCGCTGGGTGGATCTCTTCTGGCTACTCCGGCCGGCCTTTACGCCCACCCGTGTGCAAGTGAGCTGGTTGGATGCTGTCTTGCTACTGGCGATAGGTGGTCTCTGGACGAGTTTCTTTCTCCGCCGCTGGCGTAGCAAAAGCCCCTTGCCGCTACACGATCCCCAGTTGGCAAGCGAGGTTACGTCGGAGCAAGCGCCATTGCTGGCCCAGCCTCAGCCCTAGGTGCGCTGATCCGCTGGCCGCCGCATGAGGAGTCGTCTATGAGTCATGCTACACCCTCGTCTCTCCGCAATCGCTCACCCAATATTGCCCGGATCGGGCGGGGCTGTGCATTGCTCACCGTGGGCGTATTGGGAGCCTTGGTATTGGTGCTGGCCGTTTGGGGACCCACATTACTGGCCCAACTGGCTGGTACAGCCAGCGCGCCAACTGCGCTGCCCACCAACAATCCGCTGCCCACGCAGGTGGCCGAACAACTCGCCAGTTATGGCTGGGTTGATGAGTCCGCGGGCCGGGCCCGCATTCCGATTGCGCGAGCCATGGCGTTGGCCGCTGAACAAGGGCTGCCGGTGGGAGCGTCTGTCAGTGCCAGCGATACAACGGCTGAACCAGCACCTGGCGCGGTCGATTTGAGCAATCTCACCTACAACAAAGACATCTTGCCGATCTTCCAGCAGCGTTGCAGTGAATGTCATGGCGACGAGAAGCAAGAAGAAGGCCTGAAGTTGACCACCTACCGCGCCGCGTTGGGCGGCTCCCAAAATGGCCCGGTGATCGAGCCGGGTGAGCCGGACAGCAGTTACTTGGTCGAGCTGATTGTCAAGGGCTCGATGCCGAAGCGGGCCGATCCCTTGCCTCAGCACGAGATCGACATGATCATCGCCTGGATTGCGGCGGGCGTGCCGGAAGGGGAAGCGGAACCTACGCCGGCGCCAACGACCCCTGCCGAGCAGCGGAAGGTCAGCTTTCAAGCCGATGTCTTGCCGATCTTTCAGCAGCGCTGTGGTGAATGTCACGGCGACGAGGAGCAAGAAGAAGGCTTGAAGTTGACGAGCTATCGGGCGGCGCTGGGCGGTTCGCAAAATGGCACCGTGATTGAACCCGGCGATCCGGACAGCAGTTACTTGGTCAAGCTGATTGTTGAGGGGACGATGCCAAAGCGGGCAGATCCATTACCGCAGCACGAGATCGATACGATCATCGCCTGGATTGCAGCGGGCGCTGAGGATAATTGAGGATCCTACTAAATCCTGCGCCTGAACTGTTCAACGAAAAGACCTCCTTGGTGGGTGTCGGGTACCTGTTACGTCCGAGTGAACCAAAGAGGTCTTTTGTTGGGCCCGCATCCCCAACGCTGGGGATGCTTTATCGTTGTTAGCCCTTTATTGGGCGTATGGATCGTTGCTAATGGCCGGAATGCTCTTAAGATAGGTGGCAATCGCCAGCGCATCCTCTTCGGTCAGCTTGCTGAAGCGGCGGTCAATCTGCTGCGCCATGCTGCCTTCGACGTGGCTGCCATCTGGGCGGGTGCCTGTCAAGAGTAGGTTGGCAATCTCCTCTTCGCTCCAACTGCCGATCCCGGTTGCTTCATCCGGCGTAATGTTGGGGGCGATCTCATCTTGGACTGGTCCGCCCGCCAAGAACATATCATCTGCGGCGGGCGTGTGACAGCTGCCACAATTGGCTATGGCCACCAGCGCCTCGCCACGGGCTACGGGATCCGTTACCGGCTCGGCGGGCGACTCATTCTCTGGCGTGAAGGCGGCTGGTTCTTCCGTTAATTCGCGTTCCGCTACTTCATTCTCCACCGGTTCGAGGGAAAGCAGATATTCGCCCACCGCTTCGGCTTCGGCCCGTGACAGATGGCTGAAGAGGCGATACGGCATCACTGGATGAAGCTGGCTGGTGCCATCCTCATTCTGTTCGATGCCCAGCAGCAAAGCGTCGGCAATCTGCTCGGGCGTCCAATTGCCAATCCCCGTTTCTGGATCGGGCGTGATGTTTTTGGAATAGACTACACCGGTCGGTGTATTGAAGGAGCGGCCACCAGCCAAGGCGCTGAGATCCGAATTAAAGTGGCAGCCACAACCGCCACTGATGGTCACGATATATTCGCCGGTGGACAACGCATCCATGCTGGTTGACCCCTCGGTCATGGTCTCGGTGGTCGTGATGGAGTCGGTGGCTTCTGGCTCTTCTGCTGGCTCTGCAGTAGCCTCGGGTTCCTCAGCCGGTTCTGCGGTTGCTTCGGGCTCCTCTGCTGGTTCCTCGGTGGCTTCTGGTTCTTCGGCGGGCTCTGTGGTGGCCTCAGGTTCCTCAGCCGCTTCCTCGGTGGCTTCGGGCTCTTCCGCTGGAGCTTCAGTCGGCTCAGCTGCTTCTGGGGCTGCGGGCGCTTCTGTGGGTGCCGGGGCGGCTGGTGTACTACTGTCACCACAGGCCGCGAGCAGGGCCAGAATTAGCAGCAGAAGTCCCGCTATCCAGAATCGTCGCCATCGTTTCCATTTTCCATTCATCGGTCAATTCTCCTATTCCTTGGTTGGCTCAATGTAGGAACGAATATGCTTGTTTATGTGAAGTTAGGCGCCGGGAAAAACAAACATCAGACCATAATATGAAACCGGAATGACCTTCTGGTATGCTGTTGAACTCGAGGAGCTTGGCCCCATGCAGGAGCTGGATTTCCGGTTTGTGGTTCTACTGCAAGCCTATTGAGCCGTACGCATTGGGGAGCTTCATGCTCAACACAAGAAAAACGTCTTAGGTCGTACCTTGGATTGGGCTTCGCTTAGATCAAAATTAAACGTAGGTGAATCGTACAATTGATTGCTGCTTTCGCCCCGCAGCGCCCGAACTAGGTATGGTGCTCCTAATTCAGTTTCTCATTTTCTTCTCAGCCTCCTCCAAAGCCATGTTAATCTCTTTCCGGCTAAATAACTCCCAACGTCGAAACCGACGCCACGTTGACTTGGCGCAGGGCAAAGGGGCCGTGCAAGCCAACGTTGATGTATCCAATCTGAAAAACACTGATAAGGATGAGTTGTATGAAGCAATGGCAATTTCGCAAGCCACTGATCTATCTTCTAGTTGTGTTGATTCTGGTTTTAGTAGCCGCTTGTGGCGGAGACACAACCCAGTCTGAGCCGACAGCTGAACCACCGACCGCTTCGGCCCCAACCGAAGCAGCAGCCGAATCTGAATCGGCCACCACTGAGGAAGCTGCCAACGAAGACAAAGCAACTGAAGAAGATACAGCGGAAGAAGAAACTGCTAGTGAAGAAGCCTCTGAATCTGCAGACAGCGAGAGCACGGAGACCGAAGCTGCCAGCGAAAGTGCATCTACAACCGAGCAAGCTGCCAGTGTTGCGAGCAATCCCCGGACCTTTGTGATTGATCCTGCACAATCCGAAGCCCGCTTTTTGATTGACGAAGTCTTGCGCGGCAATCCGGTGACCGTGGTCGGTGTGACCTCGCAGGTCAGCGGCGAATTGACCATCGATCCGGCCGATCCGGCGAGCGCGAGCGTCAGCACCATTTCGGTCGATGCCAACAGCCTCGAAACGCCAGAGGGCATGCGCAATCGCTCGATTCGCAATTTCATTTTGCAAACCGGGAGCTATCCCACCATCACCTTTGCGCCGACAAGTATTGAAGGGCTGCCCGCCAGTGTGCAAGTCGGGGACAGCTTCTCGTTTACCATTGTGGGCGATTTGCAGATTCGCGATGTAGTTAAGTCCGTCGCCTTCAATGTGGATGTCACCGCTGATACCGAAGATCAGATCAGCGGCTTGGCGACCAGTACCATTACCCTCGTTGACTATAACTTGACCATCCCCTCTGTGCCCTTTGTGGCGAGCGTCGGTGATAATGTGATACTCGAATTGCAATTTGTAGCAGTCGCACAGTAAAATGCTCGTATGTTGCGGGCCCGGTTACCGGCCCGCAACAGTTGGCCCGGCACTCCCCGTTACTCGCCGTAGGAGCTGCTCCACATGAGTAACTACCGCCAAATCCTGATCGTTGAAGATGACCCAAAAACAGTCGAATTGATCCGCCTCTACGTAGAGCGGGAGGGTTACCGCGCCCTGATTGCGCGCGACGGCCGTTCGGCGCTCCAACTGGTGCAGCAAGATGAGCCCGCCTTGATTGTGCTGGATCTCATGTTGCCTAAGCTGGGAGGATTGGAATTTTGCCGCCTCTTGCGCGAGGCGGCCAGCACGGTGCCCATCATCATGCTCACCGCCAAGAGCACCGAAGAAGATATTCTGCGCGGGCTTGAAACTGGGGCCGACGATTACATCACCAAACCCTTTAGCCCGCGTGAATTGCTGGCGCGCATCCGCACAGTCTTGCGGCGGGCTGGCGAATCTAACGCGACGCGCTCGGTTTTACGGTTTGGCGAATTGGTGATCGACCCCTTGCGGCACGAGGTGCGCTGGGGCGATCAGCTCGTATCCCTCACGCCCAAGGAATTTAAGTTGTTGGAGACCATGGGGCGCGAACCAGGACGGGCCTTCACCCGTATGGAGCTGGTTCAGCGGGTCTTTGGGTACGACTATGAAGGGCTCGAGCGCACGGTCGATGCGCACATTATGAATCTGCGGCGCAAAATTGAGCCAGATAGCACGCAGTTGCGTTTCATCCAGACGGTTTACGGCGTTGGCTACCGCTTCAATGGAGAAATAGACAGTGCGTAGCTTGCGCGCCCGCCTCTTATTTTTGATGTTGACCGTGCTGATTGCCGCTGGCAGTTTGGCAGCTTGGTTGGCTGGGCGGGCCATTGCGGAACGGTTTGAGCGCTACCTAATCTCCCATCAAGCCGCCAGCCTTGAACGCCGTCAGCGCCTCGAAGAGCTGTTGCCCACGCTCCTGGCCACGCATTATGCCCAGCATGAAGGCTGGGTAGGCGTCGACGATCTGCTCGACCGGTTTGCGGGGCTAGCGGAAGAACGAATCATCCTCACCGATCTACAAGGCCAGTTGCTCGTTGATACCGATGATGCCCAATTCAGTGGCGAACCCCTGGTCGAGCCGGCCCCGATCCTTTTGGATGGCCAAGCAGTCGGCTACTTGCAGATTCCACCCTCTCCCTTGATCAAAAATTCATCCAGTGAACGCGCCTACATCGCCCAAGTCAACCGTTCATTGCTGATTGCATTCTCGGTTTCGGGGCTCGTTGCCGTGATCCTGACGCTGGGGTTGACGCATGGTATTCTCCGCCGGATCAAGGCCCTGACCACGGCAGTTAACCGTATGGAACAGGGGGATCTCAGCCAGCGGGTGCAAAATGGTGAACAGGACGAGATTGGACAACTGGCGCATGCGTTCAACAGTATGGCCGATAGTTTGGCTCATATTGAACAATTGCGGCGGCATATGGTGTCGGATGTGGCGCATGAATTACGCACGCCGCTCTCCAACATTCGCGGCTATCTCGAAGCTGTGCAAGATGGCGTAGTGCAGCCCACCACTGCGGTAATCGATTCCCTCCACGACGAAGCAATGTTGCTGCATCGCCTGGTGAATGATCTGCAAGAATTGGCTCTGGCCGAGGCTGGGCAACTGAAGTTGGCGCGCCAACCCATTGCGGTGGATGAACTGGTCGAGAAGGCGGTGCAAATTGTGCAAGGGCACATCAACGGTAGCCACGTCATCCACACCGAGGTGACGCCAGGTTTGCCCCCCATTGCGGTGGATGCAGAGCGAATCGGCCAAGTGTTGCGCAATCTGCTTAATAATGCCGTCGAATATACCCCACCTGGGGGCAAAATTACAGTCAGTGCCCGGCGTGTCCAAGATAAGATCCAAGTGAATGTCTATAACGAGGGCGAAGGGATTCCCAGCGAACACTTGCCCAATATCTTTGAGCGCTTTTATCGAGTCGATGGTTCGCGTACACGGGCTACCGGAGGCAGCGGCTTAGGATTGGCAATTGTCAAGCAATTGGTCGAAGCCCACGGTGGTCGGGTCTGGGCCGAAAGTACCCCTGGCGTCTATGCCAATTTGATCTTCACTCTTCCCATCAACGCAGCCCCCTGATTGCTCCATCTGCTGCCGGGAACCTTCTGCCCACTTTTATAGTATTACATTCAGAATTCTGTCCCGAAATACTGCGCGCTCGTGTTCTAGGAAGCGCAATTGGGGCATTGCCGCCCGTTTACGGGTGGCTAGCAATCGTGGTCCATTGGTGTGGGGCCGCAGTAAGTGCAGCCCGATACGAATGACTGAGGATGGAGAGTGAAGAATGACTGTGCAGCAACAGCAAAGGCTGATTCGCCAGTGGAACTCAGCTCGAAGCATAACTTTACTTTTTATTTTATTTATGATGAGCCTAGAGGTGAAATCGGTGCAGGCCCAAGAGGATCTGGTGCGGGCTGCGGTTTCAGACCCAGTTTGGCAAGCCGCCTATTGGAATAACCCAACATTCAGTGGCCCCGCGACGGTCAGCCGCAGTGATGCCAATCTCGACTTTGACTGGGGCACCGGTTCCCCCGATCCGGCCTTGCCCGCCGATGGTTTTTCCGCTCGCTGGTCACGCTATCTCTATCTTGAAGCTGGCACCTATCGTTTTCAAGCTACGGCCGATGATGGCGTGCGTGTCTTTGTGAATGACCAGCAAATCATCGATGGCTGGTTTGATCACGATGTACAGACCTTCAGCGGCAATATCACACTCGACACTGGACATCATTTGGTGCGGGTCGAGTATTACGAAAATTCGGATCGTGCTTCGGTACGCTTAGCATGGGAGCGCCTCGATGCCGGGGCTGAGATCCGCAACTGGCGGGGCGAATATTTCAACAATCGCACACTCACGGGGGCACCGGCCCTCGTCCGCGACGATCGCAACATCCAGTTTGAGTGGGGACGGAATTCGCCTGCGCCAGGAACAGTCGATGCGGATAATTTTTCGGTACGGTGGACACGAACGCTCAATCTCCCAGCTGGCAACTATCGCTTCCAGCTTTACACGGACGATGGCGCTCGCCTCTGGGTCAACAATGCACTGATCATTGATGCTTGGGATGAGGGTGTGCTGCGCGAAACCAGCGACATCTACTTGCCCGGCGGAGAGATTCCAATACGTTTGGAATATTTCGATTATGCCGGCGACGCCTTTGCCCAACTCACGTGGACACGACGGACGACCACCCCACCAGCACCACCCGCCACGGAGCGTTGGCAGGGCGCTTATTTTACCAATCGTGAGTTAAATGGCGCCCCAGCTTTGACTCGGGAAGACGAGCGAATCGACTTCGATTGGGGGACAGGCTCGCCTGAACCTGGCAAGATCGGGGAAGAGAACTTCTCGGTGCGCTGGACCCGCACGCTTGCGTTGCCTGCAGGCCGCTATCGCTTCAACTTGCGCGTGGATGATGGTGCCCGCCTGTGGGTCGGTGACGAATTGCTGATCGACCAATGGCGCATCCAGCCTGAATCGACCTATAGCGCCGAAATCACGCTGAATGGCGATCCGGTGCCGGTGAAGTTGGAATACTTTGAAGCAGGCAATGTGGCACGCGTGGCGCTCTCCTGGGAGGCGCTGACCCTCACTCCGCCGATTGGCTATTGGCGCGGCGAATACTTCAATAATCCCGAATTGCGTGGTTCCCCGACGCTGGTCCGCGAGGATGCGGAAGTGAACTTTGCGTGGGGCACAGGCTCGCCAGCTCCGGGGACGATCAACGTCAATGATTTTTCGGTGCGCTGGACCCGTGCGTTGGATTTGACTGCAGGCACTTACCGGTTTCAGGTACAGGCGGATGATGGTGTGCGTCTATGGTTGGGGGAGCGGTTGCTCATCGATGAGTGGACGAGCGGCCCGGGCACCCACACGGTCGAGGTGCGTTTGCCCGGTGGCCGACAACCCCTTCGGCTTGAATATTTCGAGCTGGGCGGGGCAGCCATTGCCAAACTTACTTGGGAACGGATCGATGGTTCAACCACCAACCGCACTTGGCGGGGGGAATATTTCAATAACTTCGGCTTGACGGGCACCCCGACCTTGGTTCGCCAAGATCGGGCCATCGACTTTGATTGGGGCACTGGCTCGCCTGACCCAGCCATTAACTCGGACAATTTTTCTGTACGTTGGACAATCTCACTGCCTTTCAGTGCGGGCCGCTATCGCTTCATCACCGAAAGCGATGATGGCGTCCGCCTGTATGTGAATGATCGGCTAGTGATCGATCAATGGCAAGAACAACCACGCGCTCGCAACCAGGTTGAGATTGATCTGCGAGAAGGTACGCACCGGCTGCGGATGGAATATTTCGAGCAGACAGGCCCGGCTGTGGCGCGCCTTGGCTGGCGGAAGATTGCTGAACCGCCACCGGAGCCAGTTGGCAATATCCTCACTTGTGTGCCGCCTCAGCCCGACAACTTGGCCTGGATCCGGCTCTATCGGCTGGATAGCCGCGGCAATTGGGTGGCAACAGGCCGGGGTATTGGCACCACCAATCGCGACGGTTCACTCAAGATCGACGGCTTGGCAGTCGATACAGATCGCTTTGGCGAGGATGGTGAGCCTTACCGGGTGGAACAATGGGTTAACAACCGGGTTGTGAATTCGGTTGGCAACACGCAGCGTGGCGAACCGGAATTTCGTGTCCGTCCCTTTACCGACAATCGTACCCCGTGGTCATGTGATTGATGTCCCCGGGTGACTGATGAGATGTGATGCATGAAGCGTTGTCCACTACGCTTCATGCATCACATTGCGATTCTCTACGTTTTCTAACAATAGAGTAGCAATTTGCTAGTTTACATCAAACATGATGGGCTTTATAATCTAACAAAGCACCCTGGAGGTTGAGGGCATATTGGATAGGGAGCACACTGTGAAAATTGAGGAACGAGCGATAGCCGTGCAGCCAGCGGAGAAAATGCGTTATCTCTCCGAATTGGCTGTCTTCCAAGATCTCAGTCCTCGTGAGATGGAAGAGCTAAATCGCATTATAACCATAAGCACGGTCCCCAAAGGGCGTGTCTTTTATCGCCCCGAGGAACCAGGGGAAGTTTTATTTATTCTGAAAGAGGGGCGGGTGCAGCTGTATCGCATCAGCTCTGAGGGCAAGAAGTTGGTGATTACCACCCTGGGGCCGCATACCCTGTTTGGGGAAATGGCGCTCTTAGGCGCGAAGATGCACAACACCTTTGCCGAAGCCATCGAAGATTGCTTGATCTGCGTGATGAGCCGCACTGACTTGGAGCGATTGATCTTAAATAAGCCCCAAGTGGCATTGCGCCTGTTGGACATCACCGGTAAACGTTTGCACGAGGCCGAAGAGCGGCTGGAAAATATGGCCTTCAAAGGCATTCCGGCCCGTTTGGCTAGTCTGTTATTGCGACTCTCAACTGAACAGGGGAGCGACGAAATTACTGGGCTAACCCATCAGGATCTTGCGGAAAGTGTTGGCACCTATCGCGAAACCGCGACCCAGGTCTTGAACGATCTGAAAGCAGGTGGCTTTATCGAGATTGGGCGCAAGCGGATCAAGCTGCTCAATCGCGAGGGGCTGGAGATGGTAGCGGAGAGTTAGGTCCCAATCAAGCCTAAGCTTTACTCAGGGTTTGTCGTTTGCCACGGTTAGCAAGGCCCAACCTCGGCGAATCAGCTTGATCGCTTACCGCCCTGGTAGACTCTCCTGAGGCCTTGCATGACCTGTCAACACCGGAGCTTGTTCATCTCGCCGGTGTTGACCAAAGCGGACTTTTCCGCAGAGCTTTTGCTTATTTTCCTACCCCTAGCTACTTGTAGTATTCAAGTTTGCCGACCAGAATAGGCTGCTACAGCATTCAGAAGTTCCAAATCACAGTTGACAATTCGCTGGAAGGCGCGTACAATCGGACTAATGCTGATTGTGCGCTTTGGAACAAACACTTTCATAAAACAGTCTGCCCGTTGGTATATACGGCGCTGTAACTACCCATTGACTAAGTTTTCCGCTTAAGGATTTTAGGAGGCTTGTTCGCTATGACTCACGTCATCTTTGATCTTTGCATTCGCGATGGCGCCTGCGTAGAAGTATGCCCGGTAGAATGCATTGTCCCTGGTCAGCCGGAAGATGAATGGCCCTGGTACTATATTGATCCGGATACCTGCATCGATTGCGGCGCTTGCGTACCAGAATGCCCGGTTGCTGCGATTCTGCCCGAAGAAGATCTGCCCGAAGATCAACAATACACAACCGAGCTGAATGCCCTTTTCTTCACCGATGGCCCTGGGTATGCAGCCCTGAACATGGGGTAATCGTTGTAGAAAGTAACCAAAACCTCTGCCTCGGTAGGGGTTTTTTGATCCACCGAATTTGGCTTGGTACGACCTCCCGAAAGTGCTGAGTGTGAATAAAAAAGGCTGGCGCCAAGCGCCAGCCTTTTTATATTACAGCCTCAACTGTGCTTATTCCACTTCGGCCATTAACTCTTCTTCGAGTTCATTGGCGGTTTCGGTGAGATCATCCAGCGTGGACTGTGGATCGGCCCCCTGCATGATTTCGTTGAAGGCTTGGGTGGCGGCATCGCGCACAGCGGTGTAGGAGATCAGCTGCGGCTCGTAGTACGAGTAAGGCAGCAATTCCACTGCTTGTGCCCACTGTGGATTCTCATCCAGATAGTCAGTCAGGTAATCAACGGCGCTGGCCCGTGTCGGGAAGTAACCGCTGATGCGATCCCACTCGGCCATGACTTCTGGCGAGGTGAACCACTTGATGAAGATCCATGCTGCCAATTCTTGCTCAGGCGTGGTTGAGACGATCATCACATCACCACCATAGATGTTCTGCACTGGTTCGTCGGTGGTGTATGGCACAGCGGCGACACCCCAGACATCGGGTTCGGTGCCATTCTCATCGGCAAAGGTCTGCACATCATTGGCGTAGAACGGGATGCCCGAGCTGGAGCCCATGGTGAAGATGGCGCGGCGGGCAGCGAATTCAGTGTTCGGGAACCCTTCTGTGAAGAAGAAGGCGCAACCCTCATCCAGCAAGCCCTTCAACCAGGTCAACGCTTCGACCGTGGCCTCGCCGTTGTAGACGTAGGCAGTGCCATCTTCGACCAGCACATCACCACCAAAGGCGTAGGTCCAGGCGGCAACTGCTGAAGCATCGTCGCGCAGGATGAAACCACCGGTGCCATCCCCATTGGCCTCAGCCGCGGCGCAAGCTGCAGCTTGGAACTCTTCAGGCGTGGTGGGCGGGCCATCAAAGCCCAACTCTTCCAACCAGGTTTGATTGTAGTAGATCACTTCCATCGAGCGGTTTGGCGGGAAGCCCAAGCGTTGACCGCCGAAGGCAGGGTGTACGCTCTGGTCGAAGAAGCTGGGATAGAAATCCTGCTCTTCTTCGGTGTAGCCCCACTTAGCATCGTTGAGGAAGACGTTGAGGTCAACCAGTGCGTTGTTCAGCTGGTAGAAAGCTTGGTCATTCTGATAGCCGACGATCAAGGTGGCAACTGCTTCACCTGCGCCGATGCTCGCATTGACTTTATCGCGGATATCATCATAGCTGCCCTGGTTCTGAGCATCTACCGTGATGCCGCAAGGGTTTTCGTCGTTGAATTGAGCGATCAATTCAAGCAGACCAGCTTCGCGAGAACCGCTGTGGTTGTGCCACCAGACAACGGTTTGACCATTCGGATCTACACCGGCCAGATCGCCATCGGTTGCCGCACCGCAGTCAGCGGGGAAGGGTGAAACCGCGGCGGCTGTCTCGCTGGTTTCTTCAGTGTCGGTTACTTCTTCGGTAGCCGTCACTTCTTCGGTGGCGGTGACTTCTTCAGTCGCTGTCACATCTTCCGCTTCAGCCGGCTCTTCAGTAGCTTCTTCTTCGACTGCTTCTTCTTCGGCTGCTTCTTCCTCAGTTGCCTCTTCTTCGGCTGCTGGTTCAGCAGGTGCCTCGGTCGGGGCCGGTGCTGGTGTTGCAGTTGGCTCTGCGCCACCACCACATGCGGCCAAGACCAAGAGTAAGACAGCTAAGAGACTTAACAACCAAAATCGCTTTTTGTGCATCTCTGTTCTCCTCAAGGAAATGAGATAATCGATAGTTGGTACGATATTGTATAGACCAGTCGGTTGCGCGGCAAACAGCCATTGCCAGACGCCACCAACTCGAAAAACTAACCTTTGATGCCTGAACTGGCGATGCCTTCGATGAAGGTGCGTTGAGTGAAGAAATAGAGCAGTAAGATTGGGGCCATGGTGATCATCGAACCAGCCATCTGCAAGTGAAATTGAGAACCAGCTTCATCCAAAAAGGCCAATAGACCGTACGAGATGGGTCGCCAATCGGGTGTGCTCGTCACCAAAATTGGCCAAGCCAATGAATTCCACGAGGCGATAAACCCAAAGAGCGCGATGGTCATAATTGCCGCTTTGGAAAGTGGCACCATGATCTGAATCAGGTAACGCGTATGGCCTGCGCCATCAATTTGCGCCGAATCCCAAAACTCGTTGGGGATCTGCTGGAAAAATTGGCGCAACAAGAAGATGGCAAAAGCACTAGCCATAAAGGGGATGGTTAGTGCTGGCCAATTGTTCATCCAGGGAATGGGGCTGATACGGCCTAGCCACGAGACAGTAATAAAGTTTGGCACCCAAATGATCGCCTCGGGCATCATCAGCGTCGAGAGCAGCACCATGAACATGAAGCCTTTGCCCGGAAATTGTAGGCGAGCAAAGGCATAGGCAGCCAGTGTACAGAAGACTACTTCGCCCCCTACAGTAATGGCGGCAATGATCACGCTGTTCATAAAATAGCGCGAAAATTGCGCCTCTTGCCAAGCTTGGGTGTAATTGCCCCATTGCGGGGCCGCTGGCAGCATGCGGCCCGCGGTTGCCTCCGTTAGATTCATTAACGAGACACTAACTGTGTACAGAAAAGGGGTAATGGCAATGATGGCAAAAAAAGTCAGCACAATGTAGATGGCGATTTTGCCGACATCACCTGGGCCTGAGCGCTTTGTTTGCTGCGTCGATTGGGCGGTGACCAAGGGCGCTGTATTCACTTGGCTAGCCATAGAAGACCCTCCGGCTGGCAATGCGATTATTAATCGCAGTCAAGACCAAAATGACTAATAGTAGCAGAATGGCTAATGCCGAGGCGTACCCATAGCGCGTATCCCGTTTGAACGCATCGAAGATCACCACACTGGCGGTATCAGTTGTACCGAGAGCGGCCCCGGTGCGTAAAACGTAGATATGATTGAATGCCTTGAAGGTACCGATCACCGAATAGAGTGTCAAGAAGTAAATGGTTGGGGAAAGTAGTGGCAAGGTGATGTGGCGAAATTGCGCCCAGCGACCTGCACCATCAATCGACGCCGCTTCATATGTTTCGCGCGAGATACTGCCCAAGCCCGCAAGAAAGACTACTGTGTTAAAGCCGACGTAGGTCCAGATCCCGTAGATCATGATCACAACCAGCGATAAGCTGGGGCCCACTGCCCATTCGGGCAATTGCGTCGCTTTGCCAACAATCAGCTGAAAAATCCCTGTCGGTTCGTTGAGCCAAGGCAAGGCATTGAGTCCGATTGCACTCAGCCCACTATTGAGCAGAGAAGTTGGCCGGGCAGAGAAGATAATCCGAAAGACGGCTGCTGTCCCCACAAATGGCGCAATGTAGGGGATAAAGAAGATCATGCGGTAGATTGACCGTCCACGAATGTTCTGGAAGAGCAGGGCCGCCAACATCAACGCCAGCGCTAATTGGATGGGCACCGTACCCAGCGAATACCACGTGGTTGCTAGGAGGCCAGTCCACCATTTCTCATCGCCCTGAGCGATGACTCGGGGCAATTCGCCGATCAACACCCATGCTGCAACCAACAACATTGAAGCTGCGCCCAGGCGAAAAGCTGTGCTCACATTCGACACGCGATCGCTGGCACTGTCCCACAGCCACCACGCTATCAGCAATAATAGAAATCCTGCGCTGATCGTAATGATCTGCGTCCAGAGATCCAGCCCTTCGCCAGCTTCCAAAGCTTCAGCATAGGCTTTTTGGACTTCGGTCCACGTGAGCCAGCCTACACCGCCTGCAACCCCTATCAAGAAGGTTGCCGCGGTAAATTCGTCCATGTAAATGGGTTGACCTGCACTGCGCTGCCAACGACTTACCAGCCAGCCAAGGAGCAAGCCTGCCGCGATCAGCCCAAGAAAGCCCCAAAAGGATTGTTGAACGGGTTCACTCCACCACGCTTCACTAACAAGTTCGCGAAAGCGTTCAGGTGTGTTATTCGCACCGCGCAATTGGCTAGGGATATCAAGCAGTAGGGGAAAAAAGCGGAAGATGAAAATGATACCAACGCTCAACCCGGCCCCATTCAAGAGCCCAGGCACCAACCATGGCCATGGATTCTGCCCATGTTCATTGGCTGTTCGGACAGCTCCAACAACGGTTTTGATGGCGAAAAAGAGGCCAACCGCTGCCACCCAAAAACCGAGTACATAGGCCAGATCGCCGACCGCCCGCACGTAATTATTCAAGCCATCGTAGGTCCCGATAATGCGGTTCAGCCCGCGTAATGTACTTTCATAGGCGGCGAAAATTAGCGGGAAGAGACCAAAGAGGCCGATGATTAGGATAGAAGGTATTAAAAAAGCATAAGCCAGGATGGCTTCACGCACACGACGACCTTGGCGACCACGCAACCACTGTGGCCAGAGGCCAGACCGTGGACGGACATCGCCTGCTATGGTTTTGCCCGAAGCAAGGGTGCTCATGGTCTATTCTCCTGGCGAATAAAGAGCAGGGGGCGGAAATAGCAGAAGCTGTGTTTGTTGAATCATCTTGACAATCGTCAACAGCGTCTTGTTGCTTGCAGGAAAGTTCGTTTAAATTCAGTATACCGTAGCCCAATCAGGGCGTCAATCATGCTTCGTGCCTAAATTACACTTAGTCATTCATGTGGCATGATTTAGGTGAACGTCCCGCGCTGTCAATGCACAGGATTTGAGTGAACTTTACTTTAGCCTTACGGGATACGACCCGAAAAGGGCGTACGAAGGCTGTTGTCGAACAGGATAACATCATTTGGTTAAGAAAAGATTTGAAAATGGTTAAATTTTTGAAGAAGGAGGTGGAGAAGAGGTGGATCTTGGTGAGAACACCCTAAACTAAAGGATATAACGACGGACGAGCGCACTGTGCCGCATGACGCAAGCGCACGAACAACGATCGCCCGTCGTTCAATATCTACTACTAGCCTGCGCGATTATTGCCTTCAACGCGCTCGATCTGGGCGCCTAAGGCCCGTAACTTCTCATCAATGCGTTCATAGCCGCGGTCGATCTGGCGGACGTTGCCAATCGTAGTAACGCCTTGGGCTGCCAATGCAGCCAATACCAATGCCATGCCGGCGCGAATATCGGGGCTGCTCACTTGCTGGCCAACTAACTTGCTCGGCCCCACAATCACTGCCCGGTGCGGATCGCAGAGGATAATTTGGGCGCCCATTGCAATCAGCTTATCCACAAAAAAGAGACGGCTTTCGTACATCTTCTCGTGGATGATCACTGTTCCTTGGGCTTGGGTCGCCATAACTAGGGCAATGCTCATTAGGTCGGGTGGAAAGGCGGGCCAAGGGGCGTCATCAATTTTGGGGACAGCTCCCCCAAAATCAGGGCGGATGTGCAACTCTTGGTCAGATTCAACGATCAATGTATAGGGTGCTTCGGGTGGGGCTGTGGGATCGGGCTCGATGCGCATTCTTACGCCTAAGCGCCGCTCGAAGACCATGCGGATCATCCGCAGCTGATCGGGGATCACGCCACTGATGCGTAATTCGCCGGGGGTTACCGCACCGAGGCCGATGAAGCTGCCGATTTCAATAAAGTCGGGGCTGATGTGGCATTCAGCGCCGCGCAACCTTTCTTGGCCATGGATCACTAGGACATTGGTTCCAATTCCTTCGATCGGGCAGCCCATCTGGACCAGCATGTGGCACAAATCTTGCACGTGCGGTTCGCAGGCTGCATAGCGCAAGATGGTGGTGCCTTGGGCAAGTGACGCAGCCATGATCGCATTTTCGGTAGCCGTCACCGAGGCTTCATCTAGCAAAATGTCGCGGCCAACCAAACGGCGGTCGGCGCTCAATTCAAATTTGCCATTGCTGTTGAGGCGGGCCCCCATCTCTTCAAACACTTGGATGTGGGTATCAATTCGCCGACGACCAATGCTATCACCCCCCGCGGACGCTTTGACGCCAAAATGTTGAAAGCGAGAGAGCAGCGGTCCCATCACCGTCAACGAACCACGGATTTGGGCAAAAAGCTCAGGATCAGGAGTTGTCAGGTCGACATCTTTGGCACAGAGGTGGACGGTACTACCAGTTTGTTCGACCGTCACGCCCAACCCTTGGAGCAACTTGAGCATGGTCGAAACATCTTCAATTTGGGGTACATTATGCAGGGTAACGGGAGCATCAGTTAGCAAGCATGCTGATAACATCGGCAAGGCAGCGTTCTTGTTGCCGATGGGGCGAATGGTGCCTTCAATGCGGTGGCCACCTTCGATTACAAAAGAGGTCATAACCCTCAATCCTTATTTCTATCTTGCCCGTCTCGATTTTTTCCAATAAGATAACTCCCCAGGAGATAATGCCCCATGAGGACGTGTGAGACAAACGTCGATGCCTAAAAATCAGTTCCGGTCAGCAGGTAGAAGGTATGAAGACTGGCACATACCAAAACTGCCCTGTCGTCCAGCATAGGCAGTGGACGACAGGGCAGCTGACAAGCAAACTAAGTTAATTCAAGGTGTAGACAAAGAGTTTGTCGGCTAGCTCACGACCTAGGATCTGAGTTCGAGTCGAAACTTCATCATCGTCCACCATTTCTAGCGTCACTGGCCCATTAAATGGAGCCACATCCACCAGGCGTAGGCGCCGACCAGGCATTAACTTGAGTTGGCCTAAATAGCGCAAGACCCGTGCATCGCTTGAATCAACACGGCGCAAGACGCTCTCTTGGCTAGGGTTCAATTCCAGCACGGAGATCAACGGTTCTACTGGCATGGTGCCATCTTTGCGTGGAATCGGGTCCCCATGAGGGCAATGGGTTGGATAATTGCAAAGCACATCCATGCGCTCTTCAAAGTGAGCGCTCATGGCATGTTGCAGCCGATGCGCTTCGTCATCAACTTGATCCCACGTATAGCCCATGACCTCGATCAGGAAGACCTCAAGCAGACGATGGCGGCGGATCAATTGCAAGGCGGCCAAGCGCCCTTGTTCGGTTAATTTGATCCCATCGCTGGAACGCTCGATGAAGAGTGAATCTTCCAACCGCTTCAGCATACTACTGGCCGCGGCTGCCGAAACGTGCATTCGTTCAGCCAGCGCCGATGTCGTTACCCGATCCATCGTATTGGCCAGTTTGTAGACTGTCGCCAAGTACTCGAGCATGCCATCGGTCGTAATTCCACAAAATGTTTGCATAAGCTTTTGCAACAACTAATTTTTATGATCGATCTCAGAATTATTGATTGTGATTATATGTACAACTGAAATTACTGTCAATCCGCCGTTATGCTAGAGGCTGACAAAAGGCTGACATTGGAGGCGGATGTTTGCGATGTTACCCTCACATTTTACGCTTTTTGTGCTACAATAGCCGCATGGAGATTTTGCCCAACGCTCAATTGCCGGTCACTGAGCCTGCAGCGGATGAATTGCCCTTATTGGTTGCGGGTTGCCAAGCATTAGGCTGCCCGTTGGACGCCAACCAAGTGGCGCAGTTTGCCCGGTTTTACCGCGAATTGGTGGCGGGCAACCAAAAATTTAATCTGACAGCGATCACTGACCACGAGGGAGTCCAAACCAAACATTTCCTCGATTCGTTGGTCGGCTTGCCGTTATTGCGCCAGCACTGGCAAGAGATAGCAACGCCTCCCCGCCGTTGCTTGGATGTGGGCACCGGTGCCGGTTTTCCTGGCATACCCCTGAAGATCGCTTGGCCCGCGCTGGCGTGGACATTGCTTGACAGCACTGGCAAAAAGGTCACTTTTCTGCGGCAATTGGTGGGGGATCTGCACCTGACCGATGTGGGGGTGGTGCAAGGCCGAGCGGAGGAATTAGGGCGGCAAGAGGCTTTCCGCGAACAGTTTGATCTGGTTACCGCACGCGCGGTGGCGCCATTGAGTAGCTTAGCCGAATATCTGTTGCCATTGGCCCGCCCTCAAGGGCTGGTGTTGGTCTACAAAGGGGCCAGCGCGCCGCAAGAGTTGCAAGAGGCTGAGCGAGCGATCACCATTTTGGGTGGCAAAGTGTTGCATTTTTCAGCCGTGAAGGTGCCCTTTCTGGACGAACAGCGCCATCTGCTCCTGCTCCAAAAGGTGCGGCCGACCCCGGCACTCTATCCCCGCGGCCAAGGATTGATCCGCAAAAAGCCACTGGTGTAACTGTGGATTTCGGATTTGGCCGAAAGCATCCTCAAGAGCGCAATCGCTGATTTCTCATCATTTGACCAGTTTTCCCACCACTTTGACACAAGGGTGTTCAAAGACGCTGGCGGTATGCGGCGCATCCCCCAACTCCTTCGTGAGATCTTGCCCCGGCCAGTGTTGATTTTCGTGCATGCCACGCCGCCATTTGGGGCAATCGGTCACATCATAGACGAGCCCGGCGTAGGCAATATACATTCGTGTCCCGCGCTCGCCGGTGTAGCGCCGCAGCTGTTGCTCCGTAAATTCTGTTTCGCTCATAGATGGGTTATAAATCCAGCCCGGCTTGGGTTTCGGCGATCAGGTGATCGACGACCGCGTTGAGATCGCCATCGCTGTCGTCGTAGACGCGCAATTGGCGGTCGGCGCTGGTGCCGTGCATCAACATGTTTTCGATTGGTTTGATAAATGGGGCAGTACCCAATTCGTCGATCTCCTCGGCGAGGAGGCCAAGCAATTCTCGCACGAGCTGGCGCGTGGGTACTTCTTGCTGCTTGCCAAAGTCAATCATCTTGCCATCGAGGCCATAACGCGAGGCACGCCAGCGGTTTTCGCTGAGCAGATCGCGGCGATAGACTCGAAAGGTGACATTCTGGCGGCGCAATTTCCAGAGCCATAAGACCAAAGCCTGAAAGAGTGCGGCCAGTGCGATGGCTTCATCGATGCGCGTGCAGATGTCGCAAATCCGAAATTCGAGGGTCGGATATTTGTGATGCGGGCGCACATCCCACCAGATCTTGCTGGCATCGGGAATCACGCCGCAGTTGACCAATGAGCCCACGAGATTGTCGTAATCGGCTTCGGTGCGGCAGATGTCGGGAATACCAGAGCGGGGAAAGTCTTCAAAGATTACCGAGCGATAGCTCTTC
>CAZMRA010000007.1:0-2798 GCA_964568485.1 uncultured Caldilineaceae bacterium
TATTTATTTCTGATCGGCTGCCGCAGCACAGTTTTTAACTTTTCTGGGGCAACCCGGCGCGGGTCGCTTAGGTAGATCTCCTGGTGTTTCCCATTGAAGGTATACCCTTCATTGGGCATCCACTCGTTGTGTAGTTGCGCTAAGACAGGCCCTTCCTCGTCGTACGAACCGATATGCATGGTTTGCACGGCCAAGCCCTCGCTGTATTGCTCGTTGCGTACTTGCGATAATTTCGGCAACTCTTTGCCCTTTTTGGCGGCCACTTCAGCCAACGCCCGGTCATAGATCTCGCGGCTGATCCAATCCGGCAGCATGATCATCATCGTCCAGTCCCACTGGCTTTTGTCGCGCGCCGTGGTGAAAGTGGTCATATCTTCGGCCCACCATAAGCCTTCCAGCGGGGGCACGACGTAATCTCGATTCAGCTCTTGCTTGCTAATAAATTTGATGCGGTATGCCAGGGCATAGAGCGCTTCGACGGCATGGGTATACTCGGCCGATTGGTTGGGATCGCCATGGCCGTCGACCATTAAAAACGAAAATGTGGGCACTTCAACGACAGTAAAAACTTTGGGCTTCGGCTGATAAAGGTGTTTGTACTCTTTGGTAAAATCGATCTTTGTCATCGCTGCCCCCTAGGGACTATCACTGCGCCAGTAGCCATTCGGCCAAGCGTGCGCAGCGGCGTGGATCTTCGGTAAAGCCAACGCTCAAGCTCCATAACCAATAATCGACACAACGGACCAGCGTCCACCGCCGGGCCCGTTCGGCATCTAATGCCGCCGCTTCGACGAGTAAGGGAAAATAGCGAGCCAAGCCGCCGTCAGCTTCGATCTCGTCGAGGTGACGCCACAACAGCTGCGCAATGCCATATTCCACGTCGCCCACCACAATTTTGGGGTCGATCACCAACCACGGCTCACGTTCGCCCGCCAAAACATTCTCGCCATGGAGATCATAATTGACGAGCAACTGATCCGCATCCTGTCCCAATTCGGCGGCATCGTCCCTGGCTCGCTCCAATACTGGCCGGGGCATGGGTCGCCCGACTGCCTGCCAGCGCACAGGGAATTCTGCAACAAAGGCTGCCGAGAACGTCCTTAGCGAACGGAACCCTGGCGGCGCCGGAATCGCCAAGCGCCGCAATAACTGCCCGGCTATCGGCATTGCTTCGCTCACCGGCAACGTGCTCAAGGGACGACTGGCATCCAAGCGCTCGAGCAATAAGATGCCCTGATCAGCTTCGCTCGCTAACAGCTGCACTGCTCCTGCACCGTTCCAGGCCGTCAGCGCTTGCGCCTCCTCGCGATTGGAGTCATTCAACCAAGCCACTTTGAGTACGCACGCTTCCTCGCCACGCATAACCGGCACAACCACGCTGAGATAGCCATGGCGCGGCGCGCCGTTGATGGTCAAGTGCCAGCGCGCACAATAATGGCCGAGCAAGGCAGGCAATTGTTCGAGCCACTGTTGCCCTAGTGCTCCGGCAGAGGTGATCACGCCGTCGATAAAGCTTTGCGGAATCGTGATCATGATTCGATGCGGTGTTCAACGATGGTAGTGGTGAGTGTGCGGTCGCCAATCGAGAGATAGATCTCCCGTTCGGTGATGGAAAGGGCAAAGGCCATGCGTCTCTCGAGCAGGGATGCGGCTTCGTCCACAAAGCGGCGCTCGATGGCATAGATAGGGATTTCGTCCGCACGATAGATCTTTTTGCCCGCTAATTGATTGAGCAATTGCGTCACATCGCGATGCGTGTAGACCGCGGCGCGGCCCGCCAACCGTGCGCCGCGATGCAACCGTTCCGCAGCAGGCAAGCCAATCTCCACCCAATGGGTCACTTGACCGGTGAGATCGCGCACCAGGACGGCAGGTTCGTCACCAGCCGCAACCCCTTGCGTCAACTCAATGCCTGGGCAATACTCCAAACAATAAGCCAACAACCGCATGATCAAATATTCCGCGGATTCGGATGGTTGGCGAGCGACCCGCAGTTCGAGCATCTCGTAAACCGAGCGGTCAACATCGGCTAGTTCGATCGTGAATTGGTAAATTGTCGCGGTTAACGCCATAGCAAGACGGGCAATCTAGGTGAGTTGAGATACAATCGACATGCGCAGATTGTACCATGAATAACTTGATGCAAGCACAAAGGGGGAACGACGATGGAGTACGTGACTTTTGGAAGAACCGGTTTGCAGGTGAGTGTAATGGGGCTTGGCTGTGGGGGACCGAGTCGCCTTGGTCAAAGCCAAGCGCAAAGCGATGCGCAATCAATTGCCCTTGTGCGGCAAGCGTTGGATGCTGGGGTCAATTTTATTGACACCGCTGAAGCTTATAAGACTGAAGCCCTGGTTGGTGAAGCCCTGCGCGGGGTGGACCGCAGTCAGGTGGTCATCTCAACCAAAAAGAGTCACCGCGGCGGGATCAGCCCAGCCCAGGTGCGGGAAGGGTTGGAGGCGAGTCTCCGCCGGTTGCGCACCGATTACATCGATATCTACAACTTGCACGGCGTCGATCCAGAAGATTATCCGCGGTTGCGCGATGAGATTCTGCCCACTTTTTTCCAGTTGCGCGATGAAGGCAAAATCCGCTTTATCGGCGTGTCGGAGCGCTTCAACGAAGATCCCCATCACCGCATGTTGCTCGAATCCTTGCCCGATGATGTGTGGGATGTGATGATGGTCGGGTTTAATATTTTGAACCAGACCGCGAGCACGGAGCTATTTCCGCGTACCCAAGCCCAGAATGTGGCCGTGCAGATCATGTTTGCGGTGCGCCGGGCCTTGGGAAATCCC
>CAZMRA010000007.1:2808-3509 GCA_964568485.1 uncultured Caldilineaceae bacterium
AACCCCGAGAAATTACGAGAGGCCATTCAAACCTTGATCGACCGTGGAGAACTCAATCCCAGCGAGGTGGATGTGAACGATCCACTGGGCTTTGTCTTGGCCGAGTCCGACGCGACGAGCGTCGTGGATGCCGCCTATCGCTTCTGTCGCTACGAACCGGGGGTGCATGTGGTGTTATCTGGTACAGGCAACCCGGACCACCTGCAGGCCAACATAGAATCGCTCAACCGTCCGCCGCTCCCCGAGGCAGTGGTCCAAAAGCTGCGTCACATCTTTCGCAACGCTAGTTCCGTCACGGGACAATAACGATTCCACACAGTCGGGCCCGAGCATGAAGCTTCTGCGAGCAGCCCGACTGTGCGAAAACAAATACTTTGCTAATTGTTCACTAATGAGCCTCTAATCATCGCGCGCGAAGAATTTATAGTTGTTCACAGGGATTGTCCTGACGCTTTGCCACAATCCTGGTAGAAGCCATGTGTAGTCACCAGCTTAATCTTATAAGCCCAGGAGTTTTTTATGATTAATGTGCAATCCATTCGTAAAGCCTATGGCCCAATTCAAGCATTAAATGATGTCAGTTTTGAAGTGGCCGATGGGGAGATCGTTGGGTTGCTCGGCCCTAATGGCGCTGGCAAAACCACGATGATCAAGATCCTCACCGGTTATCTTCAGCCAGACGAAGGGCAAGTCCAGATTGA